>VGFD01000069.1 GCA_016868975.1 Armatimonadota bacterium
GCCGCGCGTCTCCGCGACGAGCGCATCGCGCGCGTCACGCTGCTGGCCAACAAGGCCGACGCGGTCAGGAAACACGCGGCGGACCTGGGCGTGTCGCTCGACAAGATCCCCGTGATCGAACCGGCCACGTCCCCCGATTTCGAGCGCCTCGCCGCCCTCTACCAGGAGCGCCGCCGCGCCAAGGGGACGACCATCGAGGAGGCACGCCACGCGCTGCGCGATCCGCTGTTCTTCGGCAACATGCTGGTGAAGGACGGCAAAGCCGACGGAAGCGTGGCCGGCGCCACCAACACCACGGCGCACACGGTCCGCGCGGCTCTGTTGACCATCGGGCTGCAGGACGGTCTCAAGCTGGTGTCCAGCTTCTTCGTGATGGTGGTTCCGGGAGCCCGCCAGGGCGGCCAATCAGAGGAGCGCAATTTCATTTTCGCGGACTGCGGCGTGGTGATCGATCCCGACTCACAGCAGCTGGCTGAGATCGCCATCGCTTCCGCGGAGTCGTGCCGCGCGCTGCTGGAGGAGGAGCCGCGGGTGGCCATGCTGAGCTTCTCCACGAAGGGGAGCGCGAAGCATCCCAAGGTCGACAAAGTGACCGAAGCGTTGCAGTATCTTCGCGCCCGCGCGCCGGGATTGGCGGCGGACGGCGAGATGCAGGCCGACGCCGCGCTGGTGGAAGCGGTGGGCAAGAGCAAGGCGCCCGACTCAAAAGTGGCCGGCCGCGCGAACGTGCTCGTTTTTCCGGATCTCAACGCCGGCAACATCGGCTACAAGCTGGTCGAGCGGCTGGCCGGCGCGACCGCCATCGGCCCCATCTTTCAGGACCTGGACCGCCCGGCCAACGACCTCTCCCGCGGCTGCAAGGCCGACGACATCGTGGACGTGGCCGCCATCACCGCGGTGCAGGCGATGGCCCGCAAGGGCGTTACCGCTTAGTGGCGCGCGACATGATCAGACTTGCGCCGCGGACCGCTTAGGCGTCTGGCGGGCGCGGAACTGTACCGCGGTGTGGTCGCTGAGCTGCACCTTGTCGCCCTCGTTGAGGATGCGGTCGCGGCCGCGGGGCAGCGATACTCCGTTGATGAAGGTCGGATTGCTGCTTGACAGGTGCGTGAGATAAAATCGTCCGCCGCGCAGCGTGATGGCGAGGTGCTTGCGTGACACCTCGGGATCGGACAGCACGATGTCGCACGTCTTGAGCCGTCCCACCACCACGACTTCCTTGAGAAGGTCGAAGGACTTGTTGCGATCCTCGGGCAGGCCGACCACGACTTTCAGCTCGAACTTGCTGAGCGCCTGAACCACCGAGCGCTCCAGGAAAATCAGCACCGTCTCGCCCATGTGGATGCGATCCCCGGTCTTGAGCAGCATCTCCTCGCCGGGCGCCAGCGGAAGCTGATTGACGTACAGGCTGTTTTTCTCGCCCTCGTTGAGCAGCGTGAAACGGCCCGAGGAGAACGTGATGGACGCCTGCCGGTTGGAAACGCCGGGATCGTCAATCTCAATCTCGTTGGTGCGCTCGCCGCGGGAGCCCACCGGAATGCGCCGTCCCTCGGGAAGCTGGCTGGTAAGCAGCTCGACCTTCTGGCCGCGGTTGCGCCCTTCCAGGAACCCGATGATATAGTCGGCGCGATATTTCCACGAAAACGTCTCGCCGAACTCAGCCGGCTCGTCGTCGTCCTCAGATTCGAACAACTCGGGCGGACGGTAGTTGGCCGGCAGCCCGGGTGTTCCGGGCGGCATATCCTGAGGCGGTGTCGGCGAAGGCGCGCGGCGCGGCGGTGGCGCCGCCTCGACCGGCGGAAGACTCGACGCGGTGGGCGGCTCTGGCTTCGGGGGCGGCGCGTAGGACCGCCTGCCCTCCACCGTATCCTCTCGTTGGGCGGGTTGCCCCGCAACGGGCGGACGGGTGGGAAGGCTGCGCACGAAATTGACGTCGAGCGTCGGAAAATGGATGGCTTCGGCCGGCGGCCAGGGCGGCGAAGGCGTCATGGGCGCCGGCGCCGGCTCGTCGTCCGGCGGCGAGGGCGGTGAGGCGGGCGGCGGCGTGAGCTTCCCCGAGGGCGGCACCCCGCGCGTCCCGCCCTCCAGGGTGCGCTGCGAGATCCGCGTTTCCTCGAAGGCAGCGCGGTCCGGGTCCACGGTCTGGAGGCTGCCGCGATCCGCCTGAATGGTCTGGAAGGCCGGGCCCCGGCGCGACCCCGGGTCCTCGGCTTCGCGGGCGCCGATGGGAGCGTCCGCGTCGAGCTGCAGCTGCATCGCCGTCTCGCCCATCTGGATCACGTCGTCCACGCGAAGCAGCGTCTGCATCATCGAGTCCAGGTGGATGGTCTGGAACTCGCCCGCCGAGCGGCGGATCACGCGGGTGGGCAGCCGTGAGGTGTCCGCCTGGAAAATCCCGTAGGTGCACTCGCGCTCGTTCCAGGCGAGCAACACCTGCTCTTTCGGGAGCCCGTCGTCGTTGAGCAGGATGCCGTTGCTGCCGCGCAGGTCGTCGAGCCCGTCGCGGCGCCCGATGAACAGCACCGGCTTGTCCAGCTCGTAGACGCTGCCACGGTCCGGACCGGCCGTGACCGCCAGCCGCAGGCCGCTCTGCAACACGCCTTGCTGCTCGGAATCCTCAAACTCGGGCTCGCGCTCAGGCGTGCGCTCCGGGGGCGGCGGAGGCGGCTGCGGCTTTTCGCGGCGCCCCCCGCCGGAGGTCTGCGCCATGGTCCCCACGTAATGGATGCGGAAGATCAGCAGGCCGACCTGCACGGTGTCGTCGTGCACCAGGGGGCAGTGTTGCACCGGCTTGCCGTTGACCAGCGTGGGATTGGTGCGCGATTTGTGGTAGATGGTGTAGGCGCGGCGCGTCTCATCCCAGACCAGGGTGGCGTGGTGGCGCGAAACGGTGGGCTCGGCGAAATAGATCCAGTGGACGTCGCTGTCGCCCTGCGAGCGGCGGCCCAGGTGGATCTCGCGATACTTCAAGGGAAGCTGACGCCCTTTGTCCTCCCCCTTCAGCACCACCATTTCATAGCCGGAGTCAATGGTCAACAAGCGGCGCCTCTCTTCGTCGCGGCTTTTCGCGGGTCCCCTTCAGATCTCCCTTCAGCGGATTATTCCCGCGCGCAGGGCCAGCGAGACGGCCTGCGTTCGGTCCGACGCGCCCAGCTTGCGCAGAACGGCCTTCACGTGCGTCTTCACTGTCTCCTCGCTGATGTGGAGGTGGCGCGCGATGGCGTTGTTGGCCATCCCCTCGCCCATGGCGACCAGCACCTCGTGCTCACGCTCGGTGAGCCTCACCGCCAGTCCCGACGAGGCACCGGCCTGCGCGGTGCGCAGCGCCATCTGGCCGGCCAGGCTGGGATCCACGATGACCTCGCCGGCGCACACCGAGCGCAGCGCCAGTGTGAGCTCGTCGTCGGACACCTTCTTGAGGAGGTAGCCGCGCGCGCCCGCCCGGAGCGCTTCGAAAACGTAGTGCTCGTCCTCGTACACGGTCAGCATCACCGGATTGACTTCGGGGAATTGATCGTGAATTTTGCGGCACACTTCCAGCCCGCTCATGTCCGGCAGGCGAATATCGAGCAGCACCACATCCGGCCGGTGCTTGCCCACCGCTTCGATGCCGTTCGCGCCGGTCTCAGCCTCGTCCACGATCTGCAGGGTCTCCTGGTGACGCAGCATGGTGCGCAGCCCCTCGCGGACCATTGCGTGGTCGTCCACGATGATGATCCGGATCGGTTTCATTCTTCGCGCTCCATTTCCGGTGGGACGCGGAACGACACGCGGATCTGGGTCCCCTCACCGGGGTGCGACCGCACGAAGAGATCAGCGCCCAGCATCTGGGCGCGCTCTTCCATGGATTCCAGGCCGAAGGATTTCACGATATTATCGCCGCTGCGCTTCTTGCGGGAAAATCCGCGGCCGTCGTCAATGATCGTGAGGCGCACCGCCTCTTCTCCGATGTGTACGGAAACTCTCGCCGTGGCGGCCTGCGCGTGCTTTTTTATATTGCGCAGCGCCTCTTGCACGATGCGATAAATCCCCACTTCGAAATATGAGGGCAGCCTCCGCTCTCCGCGAATCTGCATGAGGCACGCCACGCCGCTTTCTTTCTCGAAGTCGTGCACCAGCGAGCGCAGCGAGGGGATGAGGCCCAGGTCGTCGAGGGTGGACGGGCGCAGGTTGTAGATGGCGCCGCGCGCCTCTTGCAGCGCGAGGTCGAGCTGGGCTTTGATGGTTTCCAGCTCCTGCTCGGCTTCCTCGGGGTGCTTGAGCAGCAGCTTCTTCAAATTCATCACGCGGTACCAGATGCTCACGATGCGCTGGGTCACGCCGTCGTGGATGTCGCTGGCGATGCGCCGCCGCTCCTCCTCCTGGACCTGAACGGCGCGCTTGGTGAGGCCCTGGAGCACTTCTTCGTCGCGGCGCAGGCGCTGAATCAACTCCGCGTTCTGCCAGAGCAGCCCGGCGTGCGCGGCCACTGAGGAGAGCCGCTCTGGTTCCAGCAGGTGAGCGCCGGTGGCGTGGGTGAGGTCGGAGGGAAAAATGATGACGCTGCGCAGCCAGCCTTTCCAGTAGACCGGCGCGACCAGGATGGGGCCGGCGCCGACGACCGCCTGCCAGCCGCTGTCGAGCAAGGCGGCGTCGAGCTCGAACGGTCGGTCCGACTCGCCGAGCACTTCGGCCCAGGGCGGATCCTGGGGCCACAAGACGAGGCCGGAGGCCTTGCGCCCGGGATATCCCCGGCTGGCAATGACCGACAGAGGCGCGGTGCTGTTGGCGCGTGCCAGGATGAGGCAATTGCGCGCCCCGATGACCGCGGCGAGGGATTTTCCCAGGGCGCGGGCCAGCGTCTTGCGGTCCCGCGGCGCGCCGGTGTCGAGGAGGTGGGAGAGGGCGCGATAGCCGTCCAATTCGCGGGCTTCCTCGGCGGTCTGCCGCGCGGCCTGCAGGGTAGCGGCGGCGAGGCGCGCGTATCGGCGAAGATCGTTGAGGGCCCGCGGGCTCGGGCGCTTGCCGTCGAGGGGGTGCACCACCAGGAGCGCCATGGTCTGCTGATCGCGGCGCAAGGGGAGGGTGACGGTGCTCGCCAGATCCGGCGCGTCAATGAGGTCGCGCAGGGCCGGCGCGGCGCGCAGCAGATCGGCGGCGGAGGATTCGCGGAGGGCGGCGGCCTCGCCGAAGCGGGCCTCCTGCCCGTCAAGCGGTGGATTTCCGCGCCACGAAGCGCCCCACACCGCGACGTGGCGCACCCCGTCCACCAGGATGAGGTCGACGCGATGGTCGGCAACGCGCTGCGGCAGGGAGCGCAGGACCTCGGCGATGACTTCGCGCCCGCGCTGCCCCCAGGCGCGGGCGTTGGCGGGGGACAGCACGAGACCGCCCTTACGGGTATCAGCCAGCATGGGCGCCCGCTTTCCACAGGGGCGCGGGGTTCTCCCCCGATCGGGGGAGGGAAGTATCCCCCTACAAATCACTCAGAGGGGGAAGTGCGCGACGACATGGGTTCAATTATGATTGGGGCGTGGACGAAACTTCGAAGTGTCCACCAGAGAAGCTTAAAGAGCAAAAAAAGGAGAACCCACGATGGAGAACACCGAAACCACCACCCCGGTCACCACCCCGAAGACCAACGCCCTTCCCTTCGTGTTCGGCCTCCTCGTCGGCAGCCTGGTCGGCGCCGCGACGGCCATCATCCTCGCCCCCCAGAGCGGCGCGCAGACCCGCGAGCTCATCAGTGCGAAGGCCAACGAGGCCAAGGTGAAGGCTGGCTCCTACGCGGGCGAGCTGAAGGAAGACCTCGGCGAGTGGACCGAGAAGACCAAGAAGCAGGTCGTCACCAAGTTCAAGGAGCGCCTCGCGCACACCAACGGCAATACGCCGGAGACCGTGCAGGCCCAGTAATCTCAACGCGCCCCGGCGCGCCAGTGGCTCGCTTCCCATCGGGGGGGGCGGGCCACTTTGCGTTCAAGGAGTCCAGCCTCCCCGTGCCTCCTGACGCTTGAGAAGCGCCGGCGCCGATATACCCGCTGGAAATGCTCCACCACAACCCCGATCCCCACCTGCAAAACCGTGTAGCCACACCACGGAAACAGAAATGGCGCCGTTGTGTGGCGCCACTTCGGAAGGGAGGTATCAGGTTGTCTCGTCAGGTAGCTCTTGTGTGTTCATGATACTGCACCCTCAAGCCCATGTTCTGTGAGCCAGGCCACATTTTGATGTCCGTGATGGAAATCGCGACCATTGGCGGTTTGTGAACGCTGATCGCCGCCTTTGGGGACGCCGACTAAAATCGATCCGTCTTCCAGACGAGGTTGCACTCCGTGCGATCGAGCGAGTCCGGGTCCAGCGAAGACGCCAGGGGATGGATCATGAAGGCCGGCTCGCTCTGGGTCGTGCCGTGCGGGTTTCCCCAGGCCGCGCGGGCGTGGCCCTTCACCTGGCAGGTCACGCGGGGCACCTTGTGGGCGCGGGCCTCGCGCAGCGTCCACTCCAGCAGGTGCTCAAGGGACGTGCCTGAGCGGCCGGCGATCTCCTCGACTTCCCACTTCTGCGGGCGGCAAGACAACCACATGTAGGCGTTCACGTTGCCCGGCTCGCCATACACGATGAGGTGATAGGTGTCGCGCGGCATGCCGAGCAACCGCTCGTGCAGGCGCCCCAGTTCCATGCGGTGGCGCCAGAACCAGATGTCCCGCACGCACCCGAGCGGACAGGCGGGCGCGGTGTCCGCGTAAATCGGAAGGACGTCCTCCAGGTCGATCTCCAGCGCCGGGCGGATCAGGCCCTCGGGAAGCGGCGGCATGGCGGCCAGTGACGCCGCGCTGCGGGTGGTGTCGTACTCGTGGAGCAGCGTCGGGATGTGCACGAAGCCGAGGCGCGCGAAAAACAGCGGGTTGATCTCCGCAAACAGCATGCTGATCTGATACGAGGCGCGCAGCGCCGTCAACGCCGCCTTCAGCATGTGCGTGGCGTACCCTTTGTGGCGATGCTCGGGGAACGTCATCAGCGCGCCGATGCCCGCGGTCCGATAGGTCTTTGTGCCGATGCGGTAGTCGAGCGTGTAAAGCTTGAAGGAACAGAGCAGGCTCGTCCCCTGGGAAAGGCCCATGACCCGGACGTGGGCCTGGCTCCAGGGCGTGGCGAGCGTGGTGCGGTAAAAGTCCAGGTAGTGGTCGGCTTCAGTGTGGGGGTACCAGATGGCCCGGTTCAGCTCGGCGACCGGAAGCAGTTCATCGGACCCTAGCTCCTTCAGTTCCATCCCCGCGGAGTTCCCGCCGTCCGGGTCGATCTCCTTTGAAGGTTCTTCACGCGAGAAACGTTGACGCGACGCCGATCCGAGCGCTGCCCTCGAGGTGCAGGATTCAACTCCACCTCGGGGAATTCTAGGTGAGATCACGCCTCAACACCTTATTTCCGCATGTTAGGAAGCGTCGTGATGCAGCGGTTTGCCCGTATCTATCTGGGTTTGCTCGTTGTGGCCTTGCTGGCCGCCCGTGCTCCAGTTGCGGCGAAGGCTGCGGAGGGCTACTTCACGCGCGGCGTGGTGACCCTGCACAAGTATCCGAGCAGTACTTCGGAGACCGTGACCCAGGCCTTCCTCGGCGAGCCTCTGCGGGTGGTGGCCAGGAAGGGCGCCTGGCTGAAAGTGGCGCTCCCCGACCAGTTCGGCTATGAGGGCTGGGTCGGCGCTTCCGAGATCCGCCTGGGCGTCACGCCCCAGGGAACGCCGGTCGAAGTGCGCGCCGCGCGCAGCGCCGTCCGCGCGGCCCCGGACGGAAAGGTGCTGCTGGCGGTGTACCTGTCCACCGTACTGTGGGCCGAGGATCCCAACGCCGAGTGGATCGCGGTGACGCTGCCCGACGGTCGCAAGGGCGTCGTGCCCGGCAAGGACGTCCGCCCGATCGAGGGGCGTCCTGCGCCAACCGCTCAGGAGGTTCTCAAAGTCGCCCGCCTCTACATGGGGGTTCCGTACGTGTGGGGCGGAATGTCCACGGCGGGTGTCGACTGCTCGGGCTTCACTCACACCGTGTACCGCTTCTGCGGCATCAAGCTCCACCGCGACGCTGACCAGCAATTCGCCGGCGACGGGGTGGCCGTCGACCGCAAGAACTTGCAGCCCGGCGATCTGGTGTTCTTCTACACCTATCTCCCTGACGTGGTCTCCCACGTTGGCTTTTATATCGGAAACGGACAGGTTCTGCACGCCTCCTCGAAACAGCGTGGGGTCAACGTGGGGCGCCTCTCCGATCCCTACTTGAGCAGCCGCTATGCCGGCGCGCGACGCATCCTGCGCACCATCTCCACTTCGGAGGGTGCGCCTTAAACCTACCACCTCGGTTGGAGTCGGCCATGAGATGTGTGCGGTGTAAGGGCAGCGACGGCGGCGTCCGCCTGTGTGCGGATTGTCGGCAACAGCTGCGGGTCGGCAAGCGGGATCCAGCCGAAATCGGGCGGCTTTTCGAGCAGGCCTGGGCGTGCATCCGCCTGGGGGACATCGAGTCGTCGGTGAAGCTCTTCACCCGCCTTCTCAAGAAGGACGCGCGCCATCTGGGCGCCCACGAGAGCCTCATTCTCGCTGAGGGCGCGCGGGGCGCGTTTGGCAAGGCGGTCAGGGCATTGCGCGCGATGCACGGCGTCACGCCGGTCCTCGCGGCGGATCCGCCAGGCCGCGTCACGGTCGCCGAAGCCGCGCCGACGGAAGAAGCCGCCGAGGCGGATCTGGTCGCACTGGGACTGTTTTACCGACAGCTCCACCAGCTTGACCTCGCGGAAGCGGTGCTCCAGCAAGCGCTGGACTTTGAGCAGCACGTGGCGGACGCCAACCTCATCCTGGGCTCGGTGTATCGCGAGAAGGGGAAGCTTCGCAAGGCGCTGCGCCACTTGAAGGCGACCCAGGGCGGCCACGAGTGCGCCGGCGTGGAGTACGAGATGGGGCTCTGCCACGAGGGGCTCGGCCAGCTCAAGAAGGCGCACGCGCTGGTGTCCAAGGCGGTGACGCTCGAGCCGGACAACCCGCACATGCACCTGTCGCTGGGGATGTTGTACGAGAAGCTCGGCCGCCAGCGGCTCGCCCGTCGCGAGTACCGCGTCGCATCGTCGCTCAACGGCGCGTTCGCCCCGGCGCTGGTGGACATCTCGTTCCGCCTGGGCCTGCAATCCATCGAGGACGGCGGGCTGGACCGCGCGCTCACTGAATTCCGCGCCGGCGTCGACGAAAATCCCTCGCTTTTCGCACCGGCCATCATGGCGGAAATAGACCACTTGCTCGTGCACATCATCCGCGCCGAGCAAGTGCGGAATTTTATGGAGGAACACCCGGGCCTGGGGCGCCAGGCGCTGGTCCGACGCTCCCTGGAAGATCTGTTCGCGTCCGCCGCGCGCCTGGCATTTTTCACCGGACTCTCGTTTTACTGGGACGGCTGCTACGAGGGACCGTCAGACTCCGAAGAGGACGAGGGCGAAACCTTCGAATACGAGCCCGCCGAGCCGGAGGCCACCTGGCTGGAAGGCTACGGTCCCAGTGGTCGCCTCTTGCGTGGCGCCACGCCGCTCTCCCGACGCTCGGAGAGAGAGCCCGTGGAGGGGCTCTCCGAGGATGCCGCCGACGAGCTGGCCCAGGTGCGGGCGGAAATCATCCGGCCGGAAGCGCAGCTTGGTTTTCCGCCGGTGCCCTTCGAGTTTATTTTCGAGGAGTGGCTCAACGTCCACGCGACGCTGGCCAGCCCGCGCATCGCGGAGCGTCCGCTGGCCTCGCCGGATGCCTATCAGCGCCTGCTCGCGCTCCTCTCGGCGAGCATGCGGAAGGGCCAGTCCCTGCTCAAGCGCGCGGACGTGAAAGCCGACGAGGAGGATTCCGAGGAATCCGTCAACCTCGCGATGTCGCTGTGGGCCACCATCATAGAGTCGTTCACGCTGCGCAACGCGCTGGACCGCTGCCGCGCGTATCCGCGGGAATTCCTGGTCCGCTTCGGGGTGGCCGAGCGGTATCGCCAGCGCCGCTTCTTCGGGCGGGCGATTCGAGAGCTGGAGTCGGCGCTCTCGATCATGCCGGAAAATGCCTCGCTGCACAATTTCCTGTGGAACCTGCACATTCGCGAGTCGAATTTCGCCCAGGCCCAGGAGCACTGCGAGGCGGTGTTGCGTTTCACGCCGCATCATCTGTTCCAGGCCGCGGCGTACAACGATCTGGCCTATTGCATGGTGGAGCTGGGCAGCGACCTCAACCGCGCGCTGGTTTACACCGAAAAGGCGCGCGAGCTGGCGCCGCAGTTATTCGACGCGCACGTGAACGACACGGTGGCCTGGCTGCACTGGCGCCAGGGCAATCACGAGCAGGCGCTGAGCCTCATCGAGAACGTCATCGAGGCGGGACGCTCGAAAAGCAATCCGCTCATGGCCACGTCAATTCACTTTTATCACTACGGGCACATCCTCCGCGCGGCGGGCCGCGACCGCGAGTCGCAGGAAGCGTTCGCCCGCGCGCTGGAAATGGAAGCCGACGCAGAGTCCGACTGGGGCGTCACCCGCCGCTTGCAGGCCGACCTGGGGGAGTAGCGGCCTCCTCGAACCAACGAAGGTGGCTGGCTACTTCGGGCCAGTCGGGATATTCGTCGTGCAGGCTTCGCATGTGGTCGAGGTCTTTCGCGCTTCTCGCGAGTTGAAATTCGCACGACAGGGCGAATCGCCAGACGAACGTATTCTCCCCAGGCCGCGCAGGGAGACCATCAACGTAGCACTGTGTCAGGAGGCAGCTTTTGGTGAAACGGGCTGTGTGCTCGATCAGTGACTTCCAGAAATCAGGCTCGTTCCAGGCCTGGTCCGGCAGATAGAACCAGAACTGGTACTCCAGGCTAACGGCCGTGGAGCCGGCGAGCAAACGGTTCCATGCGGCGTGGAATCGCGGGTAGTCTTCCCGCGCGCCGTGAGCACACGCTTTCCACTGGAGTGCCGCCGCCGAGCGGCGTCGCCCGAGGACGCTGAGGGCGGCGTCCGGATCGAAGCGGGCCAATGCGTCGCCAACCTGCGTTTCCCAGTGCGCCAGATCGCGCAGTACGCACGGGTTCACGCAAGCGGCCTCGAGGTCTTGTCGCAACTTCAACAGGGTGGGCGACGGCCCGAAGCGCTGCTCGTATTCGTCAAGCGCCTTGCGCGCCCGGTCGAACGCTCCGCGATGTGAACAGTCGCCAACGTATTCTCCGAGGAAGTCGATATCGTCTGGTGCGAGTCGCATCGACTCCTCCTCGGCGCGAAGCGAGACATTGTCGCCGCCGTTCAGGAAGTGGACTCCGCTGAGCAGGTCCCAACCCGCGGCAAGCAGGCGTCTATCCTCAGGAGCCTCGGCCGGCAAGATCTTGAGGGCCGGGATCAGCCAGTCACGCACCCATTTGTAACCGCGGCCATGCACCGTGCCGACGCCAGGCATCGTTGCCACACATGCCTTCAAGACACGTCGCGCCTGAGACTCATTCATCTCGACATAACCATTCGCTGTACGGTTAACCGCGCATTGCACGGCAATATTACCACGCCCTGCGCGGTTAACCAAATTTTACCACCGCTCTTGACATTCTCGGGGACTTGCGATAGTATCACCCCACTCTTCGCGAGGCGAGGGTCCCGGCGTAGTGAAAGGACACTGCAATGCCGAACGAGACCCTTACTCCCAGCCGTCAGGCCGCGCTGGACCAGGCCATTGACGGAATCCACAAGACCTATGGGAAGGGCGCCATCATGCGCCTGGGGGAGGCCAGCCAGCATCTCACCGTGGAAAGCATCCCCACCGGAGCCCTCACCCTTGACCAGGCGCTCGGCGTGGGAGGCGTGCCCCGCGGGCGCGTCATTGAAGTCTACGGGCCCGAGTCCTCCGGCAAGACCACGCTGGCCCTTGCCGTCATCGCGCGGGCCCACGCCATGGGCGGCACGGCCGCATTCATCGACGTGGAGCACGCACTCGACCCCACCTACGCCGTGGCGCTCGGCGTGGACGTCGAGAACCTCCTGATTTCCCAGCCCGATTGTGGCGAGCAGGCCCTGGAGATCGTCGAGCAGCTCGTGCGCAGCGGCGCCCTCGACGTGATCGTGCTCGACTCGGTGGCGGCGCTGGTGCCGCGCGCGGAAATTGAAGGCGAGATGGGCGACGCGCACGTCGGGCTGCAGGCGCGCCTCATGTCGCAGGCCATGCGCAAGCTCACCTCCTGCGTATCGAAAACGCGCACCGCCGCGATCTTCATCAACCAGATCCGCGAAAAAGTCGGCGTCATGTTCGGCTCCCCGGAAACCACGCCGGGCGGACGCGCGCTGAAATTCTTCGCATCGGTGCGGCTCGACATACGCCGCAAGGAAACCATCAAGCAGGGCGGCGACTCGGTGGGCTCCCGGGTGCAGGTCAAAGTCGTCAAAAACAAGGTCGCCCCGCCGTTCCGCGTCGCGGATTTTGACATCGTGTACGGCAAGGGGATTTCGTCCACCGGCTGCCTGCTCGACCTGGCGGCCGAGGCCGGCGTGGTTTCCCGCAGCGGCACCTGGTACTCGTTCCGCGAGGAGCGCCTGGGTCAGGGCCGCGACAACGCCCGCGCGCACCTCGACCAGAATCCCGCCCTGGCGGTGGAGATCGAGAACGCGCTCCGCCAGACCGAATTCTTCGGCGGTCAGCGGTCCTCCCAGACAGAAGCGGCGTAGTCGCCACGGGTGAGGTCGCGCCCACCGCGTGGCCTCACCCGCGTTTTGACGGCTTGTCTTACTATGTAGTATACTCTGGGAGGTCGGTCGTGGACTACATCATTGTCGAGATGCTGTCGGTTACCGCGCTCGTCCAGACTTACTTTGCAAGCGACGACGACTACCGCGAGTTTCAAAACTACCTGATGAGCGCACCTCGGCGCGGCAATGTTGTACCGGGTTGCGCTGGTGTTCGCAAAATTCGCTGGCGCGAAGCCCGGCGTGGAAAGGGTGGACGTGGCGGATTGCGGATCAGCTACCTGTTTTTGCCCGCACACCGCCGTATCGTGCTGCTGGACGTGTTTTCGAAACGCGAGAAGTCCGACCATAGCGCGGAGGACATTCGTCTGTTGCGGAAATCTGTCCAAGACTACCTGGCATCTCTCCCTGCAACAAAGAAGGAGCAGCCACCGTGAACGAACCCTCATTCAGCGATCGGATGAAGGAAGGTCTGGAATCTCTACTCGCTTGGCAACGAGGCGAGATTCAACTGAGAACCTACGTCCTTGAAGTGCCCGACGGACCGCCGAAGTTTTCACGCCGAGAAGTCCGTCAACTTCGTCGGGAGATGGGCATGAGCCAGGCCGACTTCGCCCGCCTGCTGGCCGTCTCGACGCAGACTGTGCAAAGCTGGGAGCAGGGCCTGCGCAAGCCCAGCCGCTGCGCCAGCCGCCTGCTTCAATTCATCAGCCTTCCGGAATACTTCGAAGAGCGCGTCGCTACTGTCAGGAAACGCACCAGATATGGAGAAAGCTGCGACGAACCCGAATCGTCCGAGTAGGAAGCCAGTCACCAATATCGTGCCCGTTGGACACGATCCGCGCCCCAGAACGTAACTCCGCCTCCAACTTCGGGCGCAGCCGCAAATTCACGCTGGGCAGCAAGTAGAGCAGCACCACCGTCGCCTTGCGGAGGTCCACCTCGAACATGTCCTGCTGCAGGAAGCGCACCCGGGCGGTCACCCCGGCCCGCGCGGCGTTGCGCCGACACTCCTCCAGCCGGCGCGGGTTGACGTCCACCCCCACTCCCCGTGCGCCCAACGCGGCGGCGCCAACGACCATCCGCCCGTCGCCGCATCCCAGGTCGTACACCACGTCGCCCGGGCCGACCTCGGCAAGCCGCAGCATCTCGTCCACCACGTAGGGGGGACTCGGCTCGAAACGGACGTGCGGCGTTTTCATCATCCCCTACCGATACGCGGCAGGCCCCCGCGCTCCTGGAACGAAACCACCCGATTCATGCAGACACTCCAGCCCGGGACCCGGCTGCGCGACCGCTATCGCATCGCCGAGCTGGTCGGCACCATCAGCCCGGTCGAAACCCTGTATCGGATCGACGACGAGCGCTTTTCCACGGTGTGGGCCATGCGCGAGATCGACGCCTCGCGGGTGAGCGGGGACGCGCTCGAGCGGGCGGCCGCTTCCTTCGAGCGCGAGTCGGCGTTCTATGAGGGGCTCCGCCACCAGGGGATGGCCCAGGTCGTCGACCACTGGCTCGACCGCGACGCCGGCCGCGCCTACGTGGTGAGCGAGTGGGCCGACGGGGGCTCGCTGTCTGACCGCATCCGCAAGCATCCCCAGGGTCTGCCCCTTGATCAAGTGGTGGATCTGGGCAGCAAGACCCTCGACGTCCTGTATTTCTTTCACACCGGCGCGGAGCACACGCCCTATCGCGTGCTCTCCCCGAGCACGGTGTGGCTCACCTCGGACGACGAGATCAAACTGGTGGACTTTGCGCTGGCCACCAGCTTCGATCCGAAGCGCGCGGCGGGAAACGCCTACCGCTTCGGCCAACCCGGCTACGTTTCACCGGAGCACGCGGCCGGCGGGCCTCCCGACCTGGCCATGGACACCTTCGCGGCCGGCGCCCTGCTGCACTACATGGCCACCGGCCGCGATCCCGCGCTGCACGAGGGAGAGGGATTTCCTCCGCCGTCGGAGCTGCGCAAAGAAGTGACCGCGTCCCTGAGCGACGTCATCATGAAGGCGCTCAACAAGGATCCGAAGCAGCGCTACCATGACATCGGCGGCTTCAAGCACGATCTGATGGCGGTGGCCGAGGAATTCGCGCCTGACGAGTCGCCGTCCGCCGGCGCCACGCCGTCCACCCGCACGTTTCAGGCTGCCGCGCCCGCCGAGACGAAAAAGGGGTGCGGAGGCGCCGCCCTCCTGGTGCTGGCCCTGCTCCTCGCGCCCATCGTCATCTATCTCGCGAACATGTGAGCACGCGATTCGCCAGGGTGGGGACCGACGCCACAGTGACCCCCAGTGATTCCGCACGCGCGCGCTCCGCGGCCGTGTTGTAGCCCCAGTCGGCCAGTACCGGCAGCACCCCCATGGGCATCAGCGGCAGCAGATTTTCCAGCAGATCCTCCACGAACACGATGCGGGAAGTCGGCACCTTGAATTGCGTGGAGATCGCACGCATGTGATCCGCCTTGTCCAGGCTCACCTCGCGCCCGTACACCTGCACGTTTTCGACCCCCACGGTTTCCAGCAGGCGCTCCGCGGAGTGGGCGTCCTTGGTCGTGGCCACCGCCACGCCCAGTGCCTGCTCGCGGATGCGCCGCATCTGCTCAGCCACCCCGGGAAACGGTCGCTGCAGCGCCATCCAGCCGGCGAAATCATTGGTGCGCATCTGCCGGCGATGCTCGTAGAAATCATTCACGAAG
>VGFD01000070.1 GCA_016868975.1 Armatimonadota bacterium
GTGGTGGTGCGGCCGACGGCCGCGCCCGTGGTGGTGCGGCCGTCGCCCAGGCCGGTGGTTGTGCGGCCGACGCGCACGCCGACACCGGTAGTGCTGCGGCCCTCCGTCCGCCCGGTTGCATCCGGTCCGACCCCGCAGCCGGCGGTCGGCTCCCCGATTCCGCGGGTGCGCGCGACGTCAATCCCGCCGCCGCCCGTGCGCACGCCCGTAGTGGCTCGCGCGACCGCGACGCCTGTTGTGGTGCGGCCATCTCCGAAACCCGTTGCGGTGCGGCCATCGCCCAAGCCCGTTGTGGTGGGGCCGTCGCCAAAACCGGCCGCCACCCCGAAGCCGGCCGTGGTACGGCCCTCGCCGAGACCGGTCGCCGTCAGACCCTCGCCGAGACCCGTCCCAGAGCGTCCGACGCCGAGACCGGTCGCCGTCGCGCCCTCGCCGAAGCCCGCCGCAACCCCGTTGCCGGTCGTGGCGGCCACTCCGCGCCCCGTTCGGGTAGCGCAAGTCCCACGCCCCGCGCCCGCGGCACCCTACGCACGTCCGCATCCGCGCTATGAGGGGGGGATCCCCACCTACACCAACGCTGACCTGCCGCCGCCGCGCCCGACGGCGACGCCCTCCCCGACGGTTGAGGAGTGGCCCTCGGCCACTCCGACTCCGGCCGCGAAGAAACCGCCGGTCGCCCGCAAAAGCCCGACTCCGAAGCCGAAGCCATCGCCGTCCCCGAAGGAGTCGCCGTTCGTCTTCACGTCCCCGAACCCGGAGGAATCTCCCAACGCGGAGACCATCCCCGCCGACGGTGAAACGCCGGCCGAGACGGATGAGGCGAAAGCGCTCGCCGATCTGGCACCGCTCCCCAACAAGGACGTGGTGGACCGCATCCAGTGGTCGCCGACTTCGCTGGAGCGCCGCCAACTGGAGTTCCTCGCGTTCGTCGCCGAGCTCCCGCCCCCCCAGACCGTCACGGATCGCGTGGCCATCGAGAACTTCGCGACGCTCGCGGACGAGGGCGGCACCTTCACCGAGCAGCTTCAGATCGCTGTCGTGGACATGCCGGTGCTCGACGCGGCCGAGGCGACGGGCGTGGCCAACGACATGCTGACGGCGCGCGCGCTGCGCACCGCAAGCGCGGGGATCGCGGTGACGGCCGGCCTGGCCTCCGTGTCAACGCCTCGCGGACGCAGTTTCATCAAGCAAGGGATGACCACGCGGCGGATCTTCGCCGGTTTCGTCTCCTCGACGTCCGGCTTCCGCTCGGTGCCGCCAACGCCCACGGCGATGCTGGTGCTGCTGGCCGACGCGGGCCTGCAAGCCGCCCGTCAGGGACGCGCGCTGCAGCGCGACCGGCAAATGCGCTTGCTGCGCGAGCTGCAGCGCAGCCCGGAGGCGGTGACTCTCCCCCGGGTCGGTACAGACAGACTTCGAGCCCGTTAAAATCCCTGGACACGCGTAGCGGCCCAGGCGTAGCGCGCGAGGTTCGAGCCAACGTCCTGGCGGCCGAGCAGAGAGACCGGGAGAAGGAGGCCAGGTAAGATGAAACAGTTGCGATACCCAGGACGATTCAAGAGGGAAGGTCGGTTCATCGAGGTCCACCTGCCTGGAATCGGTCCTTTCGGCACGACCACGCAAGGCCTGGATCTCGACGAAGCCCGTCTCATGGCCAGCGACGCACTGACCATGAAACTGCAAGACATTTATGGCTACCGAGGCACATATCCAGACGTGCCCGACTCCGTGCCATCCTCCCATAAGCGCGAGACCTGGGAGTGGATCTATCCGAGCTTGGAGGTACGGCTGGCGTGGCGCATGCGGCAGATGCGCGAAGCGCGCGGATGGACACAGCAGGAAGCCGCCCAACGACTCGGATTAAGTGCCACGACGTACACCAGATGGGAGAACCCTCGGACCTTCAATCCTACCGTCAAGACACTCGAGCGCCTTGCTGAACTGTACGGCCAGCCGCTGGTGATTGCCATCGGGTCTGACAAAGAACCCGCACAGATTTCCCGGCGCCGGACCAGCAGTGCCCCGGCGGCAACTGCGACAGCATAGCTCGAAGGATCGTGTCTTGGCTCAGTGGGGGCCACCAATCTTGCCCTCTATCGCTGCCATGTTTGTCATGGGCCAGCTTGAGCACCCTGGGTGCCAGCCGGTCGGACTTCACGTTCTGACCCGCTTGTCGCCCGAATACGACGCCTCGCGCCCTGGCCGCGGACCATTCCCGAACGGACCCGCTCGCTCAGGAGGTCGCGCTCGGACTCAGCTGTCCCATTTGAACCCCTTCGCGGGATCCGCTCTTGAGCCCCGTGGTTTCGTGGGTAAAAATCGTACTGGTTGAAGCATACTTTAACAGGGACAGCAGTGTTTTCCTGGCCGCCTCCATTCTGCTTCCTCCGCGGCGCGACGCAGGGTTCCTTTTTCGCCGGTACTCATTGGCGGGTACTCGGGCGAGCCCTTGCCGACTGTACGACTATACGGTATAATCGTATAAGAGGTGCGCGGAAGGGCTCAAGATGGGATGATTCAGAGCTTCGCCGATCACGGCACAGAAGACGTCTTCAACGGAAAGGACACCCGCGAAGCCAGGCAGGTCTGCCCCCGTGCTCTCCGGGCCGTGGCGCGGCGCAAACTGGACCAGCTCAATAATGCGGCCACTCTGCAAGACATGCGCGTCCCCCCGGGCAATCATCTCGAGGCACTTGCAGGTGACCGGGATGGCCAGCACAGCATTCGCATCAACCAGCAGTACCGGGTCTGCTTCAAGTGGACTGATGACGGCCCCACCAATGTCGAAATCGTCGACTACCACTGACACAGGAAGGAGCACTCGTATGCGGATCCCGACACATCGCTCACCCACGCACCCGGGCGAGATGCTCGAAGAAGAATTCATGAAGCCGCTCGGGTTGTCGCAGTCTCGCCTCGCCGAGTTGCTGGAGGTCCCCTTTCAGAGAATTAACCGCATTGTCAATAAGAAGCAGGCGGTGACTATCGATACTGCGCTCCGTCTATCCGCGCTGTTGGGCACATCGCCGCAGTTCTGGCTCAACTTGCAGCATGGTTGGGACCTGTATGAAGCGATGCATTCGAAGGAAGCCCATCAAATCCAGAAGACGATCCGGCCGTTCTCTCAACGCAGAGCTGCGAGCAGCACTTCCAAGTCGACCTCGGGTCGATAACCCCCAATGGCGGGGACGATGTCTTCTAAATTGTTGTCATCCAAACGACCGATTATGTGACACCTGCCGGTTGGCGTCACGAGGGGCGCGATCCTGTCACTTTGCCAGTAGCATAAACTGTGTCTGATGAACGATACACGAGAAGTGGTACGTGACACGTCGTTTCGTGGCCGTATCCTTTGAAGCAGGCTTCAACAGGGACAACAGGGTGATGCCCCTTGTTGCGTTATGTGTCAATGCAGGTTGCTTCCCTTCTAGTGTATAACTATGTTATACTTTCTTTAGAGGAGCCCTCGTAGTGGACCTCGACCACATCCGTACCATGGTGGACGCCGATGACGTGCGGTTCACCGACAAGTTCGACCGCATGCTCCAGGCACGCGACTTCTCCTGGGAGCAGGCAAGGGAAGTCGTGGTGAAGGGACGGATCATCGATGAGGAGATCACTCGGGGACGGTCCACAAAGTACGTCGTGCAGGGAATCGTATCGCGCGCGAGACCAGTCGACGTGCTGATCGTGGAGGTCGCTGTAACGGACGTGGTGATCTTCATCAGCGGATACTGGCCTGGTGACGGGCCTCGGCAAAGGAAGTGAATGTCATGCGGTGCCTGTGCGGAGAGAAAACTCGCAAAACCTACTTAAAGGAGCGGACGATACGTCGGGAAGGGCGCGAGGTGATCTTTACCGGCGTCCCGGCCGAGGTGTGTCCCTCCTGCGGAGAGACGTACTTCACTCCGGAAGTCTCAGCCATGATGCTGCGCCTGGGCGACGTATCACCGGTCAGGCGGATTCCGTTCCCGTCCGCTCGTCCCATGTCCGCAAAGGCGGTCGTGCAGATCCGCAAGGACCTGGACCTCTCCCAGGCGCGGTTGAGCGATCTGCTCGGTCTGAGCAAGACCTCAGTCGCGCTGTGGGAGCAAGGAAGGCGCCGCCCGGACGGTCCCTCAAGAGTCCTTCTCCGCCTCTTTGCAGCGCTCGGCCGGCTGGGTGCGGACACTGCACCACGGGCCAAGAGATCCAGGGCAGGGTAAGCGGTGGATAAAAATTCGGCCGCGGCGACGGTCGACGTCTTCGCGCAGCAGCAGGGAGACCTCGCTGGCGCGCCGCCCGTGATGATACGCGAGGGTGAACAGCGTTTTTGTCACGCACGCCGGGGATGGCGGCGAAGAGCCGTCGCAGCTCGTCCTGCGACAGGAACACGACGTCCTCGCGGCTGCGCTCGCGCGCCATGGCGACACCATCCGTTGAAAGAATCCGACAATATACCTCTTTTGTCGGGTTTGGTGTTCCCAAAGTCGATTCCTGGCCACCAGTCATCTCAAAGGTGATGGCTCTGCGGCGCACCCAGAGCACGTTCCACGTGGAACGTCCTGAACGTCTCGACCGCCTTCCCGGAAAACTGTAAAGTCGGATCCAGTCTCCTCCTGCGTCACAACGAGCCAAGGAAGTGAGATCGCGCCGGGCTGGTTTTTGCTCAATTTGACGCGCTGCGCGATGTCACGGTAGGATCTGCCCATAAGCGCTCCAATCGCGTCGTTCGAGCTTCCACCACACGCCGCTCCCGTCGGCAGGGAAAATACGACACGCGCCGCGAGACGCGCGGCGTGCCAGTCGCTGCGGTTCATCGTGCCCCCCGGCGGGTCAGCCCGCGGCGCCCACCTTCTCCATCGGAACGAAGTCCACCGCGACGGACCCGGGCAGCAGGCCGGCGGCATGTCCGCGCTCCAGCACGCGGCGCACGGCCTTGCGGCCGCGCTCTCCGTAGTCGAGGGTGTCCTGGTTCACGTACATGCCCACGAAACGGTCGGTCCGCTCGGCATCCAGGCCGCGGCCGAATTCCATGGCGTAGGCCACCGCGTCGGCGCGATGGTCCATCGCATACTGGATGCTGTCCCCCAGGATGCGGGCGATCTTTGCGCAGGTCTCCACGCCCAGGTCGCGGCGCACGACGTCCACGCCGAGCGGCAGCGGAAGGCCCTCGACCTCGTGCCACCAGGCGCCCAGGTCGAGCACCTTGACCAGCCCGTGATCCGCGTACGTGAGCTGGCCCTCGTGGATGACGCAGCCGGCGTCCGCGCGGCCGGAGCGCACCTCGTCCATGATCTGGTCGAAGGGAACCACGTACGCCTCGAACTCGGGCAAACAGAGCCGCAGCACGAGGTACGCCGTGGTCATCAAGCCGGGCACGGCAATTTTCTTGCCTTTCAGGTTGACCCAGGGGGAGTCGCCTTCGGCGCCCCCTGGACCCCCATCAGGGGACTTCGGGTCGACCGCCTCGCGGGCGCGGGTGACCAGGATGGGGCCGTAGCGGTCGCCGATGCTGGCCCCGTTGGGCAGCAGCGCGTACTTGTCGTGGACGTGCGCGTAGGCGTGCAGCGAGATCGCGGTGACCTCCAGGCGCCCTTCACGGGCCCACTCGTTGAGCGTCTGGATGTCCGCCAGGACGTGCTCGAAAGTGAGCCCGTCAGTGTCCACGGCGTTCCGGGCAATGCCGTAGAACATGAAGGCGTCGTCAGGATCCGGGCTGTGCCCGAGGCGGATGTGGGTCACGGATGCGTCCTCCGATGATGTGGGTGGGCAAGAGTTCCTTCACCCATCCTGGCTTCCTTCTTGCAGCAGCGCCTGCTTCTGCTCCTCGGTGACTTTCTCCGCGACGGTCATCTGCGGCGAGGGCCGTTTCATTTCCGCCTCAAAAAAAAGGCCGAAGGACGACATCGAGCGCACGGTAAATTCGGGGATGCGCTTGTAGAGCCGTTCATCCAACACGTACTGCTCGCACACCAGGCTGATGCGCGGCCTGTCGGACGATACCCTGGTCACCTCGTGCCGCAGAAATCCCTGAAACGTCACCAGGAGATTGGCGCGCGGCGTGACCCAACCCAGCGGCAGCAGCCGGTGATACAGGATCAGGCGCCCGCCGCGCATCCCCGAGGGCACCTCCACGTACAACACCGAGACCTTCAGGGGATTGGGCGGCTCGTCGGGAATCGTGAGGGAGCGCAGGCTGCGATCCACGTGGGGCGCCACGCGCGCCCCCTCAGAGGTCACCAGGGGGTTTAGAAAAAATGCGTTGCAGCGCGGGTCGAGCACGCGCTCGAGATACTTGTCGAACTCCGGGAAGTTTTCCAGCACGCGGGCGCGGCCGACGTCGCGGAATATCACCGAATATCCCAGCGTGCCGGAAAATCGGTAATTGAGGTTATTGTCCGCCAGGTATTTTGACTCGCGGATGGCTTTCGAGACGCGCGACAGGTAGCCCGGCGGGAAGGCGTCCCGCCGGGCGACGTACGGCTGGAGTCCCCACTCGAAGGCCCAGGATTCGGCCATCCACACCTCGTCGGAAGACCCGGGGGAGTCGCCTTCGCCCCCCGAGGGTTTTTGATACAATAGGAACGTATGTCCTCGCCCCCCGTTCCCCCTTCTTTGACCGAGACCGAGCGTGGCTTCCTGGCGCCGCCCTCCGCGGACCTGAGTGCCGATCACGTGCTCCTCGACTACCTGTTCGAGACCGACGACGATCCGCTCAAGGCCGCGCTGCACCTGTGCCGCGAGCAGAGCACCGCGCTCTGGAACCGCCCGGGCGTGGACGAGGATTATCGCCCCCGGCACGCCGCCAAACTGGTCGACCTCAAAGCGCTGGAGCCCCGCCCGGGCAGCCGAAGTCCGCGGCGGGCGCGCATGCGGGTGGCCCATCCCGAAATCAATTTCGGGCCCCGAATCCCCAACCTGCTCACCGTCGCCTGCGGGGAAGGCGCTTACTTCACGCCGCGCATCGACGTCATCCGCCTGGAAGACATCCACTTCTCGGCCGGCTTCCTGGCGGCGTTTCAAGGCCCGCGCTTCGGGCTGCACGGGGTCCGCGAGCTGCTCGGGCTGCAGGGGCGGCCCATCATCACCGGGGTGATCAAGCCTAACATCGGGCTGGCCATCGAGCCGTTCGCGCAGATCGGCTACGAAGGGCTGCGCGGCGGCGCGGACATCGTCAAGGACGACGAGATGCTGGCCGATCCGCCCTATTCCCCAATCCGCGAGCGGGCGCCGCGGGTGCTGGAGCTGACGGCGCGCGCCGCCAGCGAGACCGGCGAGGGCAAGCTGTTCATCGCCAACATCACCGACGAGGTCGAAAATCTCATCCCCTTACACGACTTCGTGCACCAGTCCGGCGGCCGCCACGCGGCGGTCATGCTGAACGCCTGGTGCGTCGGCCTGAGCGCGTGCCGCATGGTGGCCCGCAACGCGCGCGTGCCGCTGGTTTCCCACTTTGACTTCATCGCGGCGTTCACGCGGGTTCCCTGGCACGGGGTGAGCGAGCTGGCTTCCACCCGGCTGCTGCGGCTGGCCGGCTTCGACATGATCATCATGCCGGGCCTGGGCGGCCGCATGCACCAGTCCCACGAGGAGGTCCTCGACAGCATGCGCGCCTGCCTGGAGCCGTGGGGGGACATCAAGCCGAGCCTGCCCATCCCCGGGGGCAGCGACTGGGCCGGCAGCCTCAAGCCGATGCTCGACACCATTGGCCACACCGACTTCTCCATCGTGTGCGGGCGGGGGATCTTCGGCCATCCGGACGGGCCGGCCGCAGGGGCACGCAGCGTCCGCGAAGCGTGGGAAGCCATCCAGGCCGGCCTGGATCCCGCAACGGCAGCATTCCCGGCACTGCGGCGGGCCTGGGAGGCATTCGGTTGAGCGGGGTCGTATAAGCGCGTACCTTTTTATCCCAGATCGGCCTGTTCGGCCGCTCTCCCTGAGAACGACTGGATGCACATGAACGCGACTGCCCTGGCGCCCACCATCACCTTCGAGGAGGCCATTCCGGCCCGCTCCGCGACCTGGCGCATTGCCGCGGAGTATCTCGAAGTGACGGCCAGCGAGGCCCCGCAACTGGTGGACATCACCGCCGCCGTGCAGGACGCCGTGGCCCGCTCGGGCATCGCGCACGGCCACGTGACCATCTTCTGCCGCCACACCACCGCCTCCGTGGTGCTCAACGAGAACGAGCCGCTGCTCCACGAGGACGTGAAGGAGTTTCTGGAGCGCCTCGCCTCGTCGCAGGGACAGTACCGCCACGACGACTTCTCCATCCGCACCGAGAACATCATCGAAGACCACGGCCTCAACGCGCACGCGCACCTCAAGCACCTCGTGCTGGGCGCCACCATGACCTTGCCGGTCATCGAGCGGAAAGTCGCGCTCGGCGCGTGGCAGCGCATTTTTCTCCTGGAGATGGACCGGCCCAAGGCACGCACGCTGCTGGTCCAGGTGAGCGGCGCCGAGATCGCGTGACCACGCGGATCCAGGACGTCGTGATCCCTTCGCCGGCCGGGTCGCTCGAAGGGGTCCTGAACGTCCCGGACTCCGGGAGCGGGCGAGTTGCCGTATTCTGCCATCCCCACCCCCTGTACGGCGGCAGCATGCACTCACACGTGGTGTACCACGCCGCCCGCGCCCTGCGTGAAGCAGGCTACGTGGTGCTCCGCTTCAATTTTCGCGGAGTGGGCCGCAGCAGCGGCCAGTGGGACGAGGGTCGCGGCGAGCCCGAGGACGTCCGCGCGGCGATCGACTTTTTGCTGGAGCAGTACCCGGACGCGCCGCTGCTGGTGGGGGGATACTCATTTGGGGGTTGGGCCGCGCTTCGCGTCGCGGATCCGCGCGCCTGCGGGACGCTCGCGGTCGGCATGCCGGTGGCCACCCACGACTTTGGATTTTTGCGGGAAGCCGCGCACCCGCTGGCCGTCATCCAGGGGGGCGGCGATCCGCACGGTGACGTAGCGCAGGTCCGCACGCTGATGGAGTCGTTGCCGGTGCCCGCGCGGCTCGAAGAAATCCCCGAGGCCGGGCATTTCTTCCCCACCCATCTTGACGCGCTGCGCCGCGCCGTGCAAGCTTGCGCCGCGTGGTTGGAGGACGCATGCCCGCTAAAAAAATCTGGCTGATGAAAACCGAGCCGGACGTGTTTTCCTGGGACGATCTCATGAAAATGCCGGAGCAGACGACCATGTGGGAAGGCGTGCGCAACTTCCAGGCGCGGAATTTGATGCGCGACCAGTTCAAGGTCGGCGATCGGGTGCTGTTCTACCACAGCAATATCGGCAAGGCCATCGTGGGTCTTGCGAAAGTGGTGCGCCCGGCCTATCCGGATCCGACGCAGTTCGATACCCGCTCGAAATACTACGACCCGGGCAGCAAGCTTGAGGATCCACGCTGGCTGGTGGTGGACGTGAAGGCGGTGCGGAAATTGCCCGAGGCGCTGCCGCTGGAGCGCCTGCGCGAGGTACGCGCGCTCAACGACATGATGCTGCTGCGCAAAGGCGCGCGGCTGTCCGTGCAGCCGGTCACCCCGGCCCAATACCGCGCGATTCTGAAGACGGCGGGGATCTCCGACGAGGAAGGTTAGCGTTTTCGCAGAAGTGGGCCCCATGATTGAAACCGTCCCGCACAAACCCGTCCTGTCGGCCCATTTCCGCGACCGCGAGCCCTCGGCCATCCGCGTGGCCAGCATCAAGTTCGCGCAGCGCAAGGACGGCACACAGGCCGTCAACGTGGCCATTGGCAACGTTTCCCTGCCGATGCACCCGGCCATGATCGCGCGCATGAAGCGCCTGGACGCGCCGGAGAGCCCCTTCCACGACGGAGTGGTGGGCTACACGGCGACCGTCGGGACAGATGTCACGCGGCAGACGTTTTTGCACCTGATTGCGGCCAGCGGCGCGTCGGTCGAAGGCCTGCACTGCCAGATCACCGACGGCGGAAGCCAGGCGATGGAGCTGGCCATCCTGGGCTGCTGCGGTCCGGCCGGCACCGACGAGCGCCCGCTGATGTTGATCGACCCGGCCTACACCAACTACAACGCGTTTGCCTCGCGGCTGGGCCGGGCCACCGTATCCATCAAGCGCACCCTGCAAGACGACGGAAAATTCAGCCTCCCGTCGCTCGACGAGATCGAGCGGCTCATCGTTGATCGCAAGCCCGGCGCGGTCGTGGTCATCCCCTACGACAACCCCACCGGGCATTTCTACGACCAGGCCACCCTCAATGATCTGGCCCGCATCTGCGTGCGCAACAACATCTGGATCATCAGCGACGAGGCCTACCGCGAGCTGCACTACGTGGATCATCCGGCCACCAGCGTCTGGCGCGTTTCCGAAAACGAGGTGCCGGGAATTACCGGTCGCCGCATCAGCATTGAGAGCGCCTCCAAGGTGTGGAATGCCTGCGGGTTGCGCATCGGCGCGCTGGTCACCGATAATCTCGAATTTCACGTGCAGTCGGTGGCTGAGAACACGGCAAGTCTGTGCCCCAACGCCATCGGACAGTATATTTTTGGGGCGCTCGCCGGTGAGAGTCACGAAGCCCTGCAAGCGTGGTTCTCACGGCAGCGCGAGTATTACGACGGTATGCTTCAAACGGTGACCGACGGCGTCCGCGCGGCGCTGCCGGGCGTCATCGTGAGCAGCCCGGATTCCTCATTGTACTCCATCGTGGACGTGCGCAATCTCGTTGGCCCGGAATTTCAGGCCATGGATTTCGTGATGTTCTGCGCCACCAGGGGCGCCGTGGAAATCGACGGCCAGCGCCTCACGCTGCTCACCGCGCCGATGGCCGGGTTCTACTCGTGCGAGGAAGGCGAGCCCAATCCGGGCCGCACCCAGATGCGCATCGCGTACGTGGAGGCGCCGGACCGGATGGCGCTGGTCCCCCGGCTGCTGGGCGAATTGTTCCGCCAGTATCACCAGACGTAGTCGCGCGCGATCTCCCTGAGATGGTGGCCGCTCAGCACGTGGAACACGCGGATTTTCTTGATGGACACCGGCGACAATTGCCCGATCGGGAGATACACGATCTTGCGGCCCAGTTTGCCGGCGATGCCTTTGAACCAGGTGCGGGGCGGCTTCGAAGCCACGTAGATGACGTGCTTTTCTTTTGAGTATTCCAGGCCGGCCGTGAGCAGCACCTCGGCTTTCGTCTGGCACTCCGCGTAAAACGGATCCGACCACACGTCCATCAGGCGGCCCGGCGGATAGGTGAGCATCAATCCGCCGTACTCGCAGCGCGCGATGCCCGGCCCGACGATCTTGCCGCCCATCGGCGTGGAGTAGAACGCCATGTCGGATTCTTGCTCGTGCTCGCCGTGCCAGGTCATCTTCCAGGGATAGCGGTCGTCGTCGCTGTCCTCGTCGAAAATCAGGACCACCGAGCCGGCGCCGCCGGACACCTTCTGCGTCTCGCGCACGTAGATGCGCTTTCCCTCCGGCCAGTTGCGGATGGTCTCGCGCATGTCGATGCCGTCGAGGAGGGACGTCGCGAAGGGCTCCGTGCGGGCGCGCTCCTCGGAGAGCACCAGGAGCGCCTTTTTTTTCAGGTACAGTCCGTAGTTTTCGATGACCACGTCCTCGGGCGGGTACGAGCAGATGGTGCCCTGGTTGAATTCCTTCACCCAGTCACCGGGTTTGGTCTCGTTGCGGCGTTGGCGGACGGGTGCCTTCACCATGCGCTCGCGAAAGCGCGGGAAGCGTCGGCGAAAAGTGATGCGGCGCTCGCCAAGCCAGATCTCGTCGGCGTGGATCTCGATGGTCTTGACGTCGTCCTCGTCTTTTTGCCACGGGTAGAAGCTGCCCAGGTCGTACACTTCATACGCGTAGTTGTCGTCGGAAACGCCGCGGGTGGCGACCAGCCACTGGAAGAAGTCCGGGATGAGATTTCCGGTCAGCCGCGCATACGAGCGCGCGTAGCGGACCAGCGTGCGCAATTGCCAGCGCTGCACCGTTTCCCCGGTGTTTTCGTGGTGGAAGACGGCCGCCTTTTCCAGCATGCGGATGGCGACGCGCTGGCGGTCCATCATGCCGTCCTCTTCTCGGCGGCGCGCGGCGCAGGACGCGTAGAATTCCTTCAGCTCGGGGCGTCGCTCGTTGCAGGTGCGGAATTTGAAGATGCGGTGGTGATCGGCCGGCGCGCCCGGAGCGCCCTGCAGCGTGGGCGGCATTCCGCCCGCATTTCCAAAGAGGCTGAAGGTCAGGCGCGGGTCGCGCAAGGCGCCCAGCTTCTTGGAGAGCGCGCGCATTAATTCCGGGGTGAGGACCACTTCGCCGGGGCCCTTTTTCGGGTTCATGCCGAGCAGTGCTTCGAGCGAAGCCATCAGGTCGCGCTCGGACAGGGCTTCCAGGCGAGGCACGTCCTCGGGAGGGGGAGGCTCTTCCGGCTCGACGGCGTTTTCCCAGGTTTCCTCGGGGCCGGGGCCGCCGCGCTGCCGTTCGTAGACCGCGATGAGGAAGGGCATTTCGGAGGCGATTTCGCGGACGGATTCGGGATTGGGGTTGAAGACGGAGATTCCGCGGGTATCGGCGTGCTTCATGATATCGCCGCGGCGGCTCTCGACGAAATTCACGATGTTTCTGGCGTGGGCCATGCCGCACACGAACAGCACTTCACGGTCCCCGACACTTTCCATCAAGCCAAGCAGCTCACCCGCCATGTGCAGCTCGCGAGAACGATCGAGGGCGAGCGTGTCGACGCTGCTCGCATGGTGCTGGCCGAAAGTGTTCCAGTACCCTTCAAGACCCATGCGATACACAACGTACGGATCCGGCATCGGATCGTACACCCGCGGATAATGCTCCAGTTGCAAGTCCACGAAGTACGCCGGAATCGACGCTTCCAGCGAGGTGCGCACGGCCTCGGAAAACGGGTCGGTGGGCTCGACCGGCAGCAGCATTGTCTCGCCGGTGGCGTTTTCGTAGGACACGACCGACAGCCGCGGGAAGCGCCGCACGGCCTTGAAGTAGGCCTCGCGCAGCGCGGGCGGCAACTCGACGGCCACCGCGGCGGGCCGGTTGGCCAGAATGGCGCGCCGCACGCAATGGGCAAATTCAAAATCGTAGTGGTGGATGGGGACGACGTGCAGGTTGCGGACGCGCAGGGTGAACGGCGCGCTCCGCCGCTCACTCATCCGAGATCCCCGGATTGGGAGCGTAGACCTCCGCCTCTTCCCCGAGAATCTGCCGCACCGACCGACGGATGATCGCGGGTCCCGGCTGGCGGCCTTCGCCGGCCAGCTTGGCGGCAAAGCGCGCGATATTGATCCCGTCGCGCACCGTATACGGCTCGTCGGCGCGGTGCGCGCGCTGCAAGAACGACGCGACGTAATCAAGCACCGTCTCATCCACGAACGGAAGATTTTCGCGCAGGATCAGCAGCTCTTCTTCCTTCTCCGGAAAATCCAGGTGAATTTGCGGCTGCAGCCGCGAGTGGATATATTCAGGCAACTCGAAGGTGCTCGCGTCCTCGTTCATGGTGGCCACGAAGCGAAAATCCTTCTGGGCGTGCACCTTGATGCCGGCCACGATGGACTCCACGTAGCGGCGCGCGTCCAGCAGCGGCGCCAGCGACGCCCAGGCCTTTTCCGACATGCGGTTGCCCTCGTCTAAAATCACGATGCCGCCGCGCAGCATGGCGGTGACGATGGCGCTGGCCACATACTTGATTTCCTGGTTGGCGGCCACCACCGGGGAAATGATGAGATCCTCCGGCCGGGTGTCCATGGTGGCCTGGAATAAATACACTTCGCGGCCCAGCGTGCGCGCCGCGGCATACGCAAGGGTCGTCTTTCCAACGCCCGGCTTGCCGAGCAGGCGCGGATTGAGCGGCAGATCCCGTGGATCCACGATGGTCCAGGCGGCGAGCAACTGGGTCATGAGATCCGCCTGCCCGACCCAGCGGATGGGCAGCTCGTCGGGATGGGACAGATGAAGGGTCACGCCGTCGACGACCACGGCGTGCTGCGATCGTTGTGAAGTGGTTTCCATGCCCTTGAGTTCGATGGCCCGTGCTCGGGTCCCCCTTCCACGGCATGCGGGGGTTAACCACGGGCAGGACCGGCCGATAAGGAGCCCGTGCTGACCGCCATCCCATTTTCGCTCCCCCGCGAGGTCGTTGCCGAGCCCGATGGCGCAAGGCGCTCTCGCGCCGACGGGCCCAACGAGATCGCGGCGCGCCCGCAGAGCGCCGGCACGGCCACCGAAGCGGCGAAGGCGGTCTCCGCGTACGGGCACCTTCCCCAGTGGCTGGGCGGCGGCCAGCAGCACGACGGCTCGCGCCAGGGGGACGGCAGCGGGACGCAGCGCCGCCAGCACATCCCCAACACCGACTTCGCGATTTACGGGCTGGACACGGATCGCCTGTCGAGCGGGGTCGCCACCCTCTCGTTTCGGCCGTTGCTGGGACGGCAGGATCCAAGGGCGGGCATTACCTTCAGCGTCCTGGTCTAGAAGGGACCCCCGGTTGCCCGTTGGAACTATCCCGGCATGACCCTTGAGCTCGAAACGTGGGACGAGGCGCGGCACGGCCCGCTCAGTGAAGCCGCCTTCCGCCGCAAGCTCAAAGCCGAGGGCTACAGCGTCTCCCGCTACGTGTACCCGCCCGGCACCCACTTCCCCGACCACCAGCACGACGTGGACAAGAAGGACGCGGTGCTGGCCGGCCGTTTTCTGATGCGGATGCACGGCCAGGAGATCGTGCTGGAGGCGGGCGACTGTTTGACCGTGCCTTGCGGCGCGGTGCACAGCGCCACGGTCGTCGGGGAGGTTTCGGTGATCAGCCTGGACGCCATCCGCCGGTGATCCTCGAAGAGACGCTCGACCACCTGGCCGGCGACTGGCGGATACTTCAATTGCGGCACGGGCACCGGTTTTCCGCGGACGACACGCTCACCGCATGGACCGCGGCGCGGGCGCGACCCGATGCCGCCGCGGTGTTGGATCTAGGGAGCGGCATCGGGTCGGTCGGGTTGCTCACCTTGTGGCGGCTAGGCTCGGGGGCCCGGCTGGTGGGCGTCGAGGTGCAGGCGGTCAGCGTGGCGCTGGCGCGGCGCACCGCCGAGCGAAACGGACTTGCCGACCGCGTGGAGTTTTTGCACGGCGACCTGCGGGAGGCGCGGCTGGAGCGCCGCTTTGATCTGATCACCGGCAGCCCGCCCTACATCCCACCCTCGCGCGGCGTGCAGTCGCCCCATCCCCAGCGCGCGGCCTGCCGCATCGAACTGCACGGGGACGTATTTGACTACTGCGCCGCGGCGGCGCGACACCTCGCCGCGGACGGTCGCTTCTGCTTCTGTCACGCAGCCTCGGATCCCCGGCCCGAGAAGGCGATCACGGCTGCCGGCCTGACGCTGCTGCGGCGCCAGGACGTGTTGTTCCGCGCCGATCAGCCGC
>VGFD01000071.1 GCA_016868975.1 Armatimonadota bacterium
GGACTCGCAGTCGTCTCTCACACTCTGTGGACTGTTCTGACCGTCATCGTCGTTCTCGGTTCGTTCCTGACTCAGGGCGTCGAGTTCTGGATTCTCTACCAGACTGAAACCGCCGAAACACGTCATCCGCCAGACGAAAATTCCCCAAAATAACGGTTAACCGCGCATTGCGTGGTAATATTGCCACGTAGTGAACGGTTATCCCCGTATTGCACGGTAACAGGGCCGTTGCTCGCACAGGGGAACTGACCCTCGCATGGTATACTCCCCCTTCACCTTCAGCAGACGGGACGGTGCGCGGCATGGGGAAGATTCGCCTGGGAATCGGGCCTATCGGGTGGGCCAACGACGACCTTCGGGGGTGGGGTCCCGAGGTGACTGGCGAGCAGATCATGCGGGAGATGGCCGAGGCCGGGTTTGAGGGCTCTGAGATGTCCTACCTGTACCCTCAGGACCCGCTGGTCCTCAGCGAGACCCTGGCGCGGCACGGCCTCGTGCTGGCTTCCGCGTACCACTGGACCAATCTCTCCAACGCCGAGAAACTCGACCTGGAGATGGAGAAGGCCCGCCGCCACGTGGACTTCTGCGCCAACGCGGGCGCCCGCCACGTCTTGTTCGCGGAGGGCGGCGGGAGCCTGCACTGGGACGCCGACGGGCCGCGCGACACCGTCCGCCCCCTCGACGACGCGGCCTGGGAGCGCTTCGCGAAGGCCATCAACGCGATTGGCATCTACGGCCGCAGCCGCCTCATGCAGGTGTGCGTGCACCCCCACGCGGGCACCGCCATCGAGCGCCAACCCGAAGTGGAGCGCTTCCTGAGCCTCACCGATGCTGAAGTCGTGCACTGGTGCCTGGACACCGGACACGCCGCGCTCGGAGGCCTCGACTCGGTGGCGATGATCCGCAGGTGGGGCCACCGCATCCGCTACGTCCACACCAAGGACGTGCGCGGGGACGTGTTGGAGCGCGTGCAGCGCGACCGCCCGACGTTTACCGACGCCGTCAGGGCCAACGTGTTTGGCGCCCCCGGCCAGGGATGCCTGGATTTCGACCTGATTCTTGAGGCCCTCCTGGGCATTGGTTACGAAGGATGGCTCATCGTTGAAGCCGACCAGGATCCAGGCGCCAACCCCGCGTTGCAGGTGGCGAAGGACGCCAACGCCTGCCTGCGCGAGATTCTCTCTGGCCTGGCGGTGGCATGATGCTGGGTTTCGCGGTCATCGGCGCGGGCCGCATCGGGGCCCTGCACGCGGAAAACGTGGCCCGCGTCATCAAGGGCGCGCGTCTGGTCGCGGTGATGGATGCCGACCTGGAACGCGCCCGCGCCGCCGCCGTTGACGGATATTCCACCGACGAATTCGACAAAGTCCTCGAGGACAGGCAGGTGGATGCATGCCGGCCAGATGATTGCCGCGGCCCGGGCCGGAAAGGCCATTTTCTGCGAGAAGCCGGTGAGCCTGGATGTGCAACTGGCCAGCAGCGCGCTTCAAGAAGTCAGCAAGGCCGGGGTGCCTTTTCAGATCGGTTTCCAGCGCCGCTACGACCCCGGCTTTGCGGCTGCCCGCGAGCAGCTCGACAAGATCGGCCGGCTAGAAATGTTCCGCGCCATCACCTGCGACCCGGAGCCCGCGCCCTTCGAGTATCTGAGCGGCTGCGGGGGGATTTATGCGGATATGGCCATCCACGACATCGACATCGCGCGCTTTTACGGTGGGGATATCGTGGAAGTGACCGCCATGGGCGCCGCCCTGATCGTCCCCCAGCTCGCCCAGGTCAACGACGTGGACACGTCGATTCTCACCATGCGCTTCGCCAGCGGGGCGATCGGCGTCATCCAGAACTCTCGGCGCGCCGTGTACGGCTACGAAATTCGTACCGAGCTCCTGGGCTCAGGTGGAAAGCTGGTGATTGAAGAGGAGCGCGCCACGCCCCTCTTTAGGTACGACGCCAGTGGGATTCACGGCGATTTTCACGGCTGGTTCATCAAGCGATTTCGGCAGGCGTATCGCGACGAGTTGCAGGCATTTGTGGATGCAGTGCGGGCCGGCAGTCCCCCGGCCCCGGGGACGCGCGACGCGCTGGAATCGCTGCGCGTTGCGCTCGCCGCCACCCGTTCCTTGCGTGACGGCGGCAGCGTGCGGGTGGAATAGTCAGTTTTCCGAATTCCCCTCGGTGAAGGGGGGGGCCAGACCCATCATCTGGGTCCAGCGGACCATCAAGTACACCATCATGGTCCAACAGAAAATGTTGAAGACATCGGGGTCGAACCCCTCAGCGGCAGGGCTCAGGTCCAGTCCGAGAAGCGCGAGGGCGGCGACGAGAATGTAGACCATGCGAGTTCCTCCATCGTGCGTCCCCATCCCCGACGCTCTCGGGGGTGTCCCACCGCACGTCCCAACTTTAGCAATCGTATGTCCATCTCTGAATGGCTAGAGATCACTATCTTTACGCAAGATTGTGTGAAGATAGTGCGCTATTTTATGAAGGAGAATGCGTTGCGAGGTGCCAATCCCCGCCCGGTGAGCAAGCCGATTCCGGCCACGGCCGGCGCGCTGGCCGTTGAGATCACCCCGCAATCCGCCGGCTGGCGATACCTGACCTTCCGTGTCCACCGCGCCTCGCCGGGCGAACCGTTCAAGGCGCGTACCGCCGACCAGGAGGCGGTTCTGGTGGTGCTGGGCGGCAGCGGCCGTCTGGAAGTCGGGGACCAGTCGCGCGCCTTTCAGGGCCGCCGCGACGTTTTCGACGGCCTGCCCCACTTCGCCTACGTGCCGCGCAACACGTCCTGCTGCTTTACTCCCGAGGGCCCCGCCGAGGTTGCCTGGGGAAGCGCGCCCGCCGAGAACGACCATCCCCCGCGCATCCTCGGACCTGGCGATTGCGCCGTGGAAATGCGCGGCGCCCGCAACGTCTCGCGGCAGATCACGCATCTCATCGACCCCGGTTTCGGCAGCCAGCGCCTGCTTTGCGTGGAGGTGTACACGCCGAGCGGCAACTGGTCGAGCTATCCGCCCCACAAGCATGACGTGCACGATCCTCCCCACGAAGTGGCCCTTGAAGAAATCTACCACTACCGCTTGCCCCCCGACGGATTCGCGCTGCAGCGACTGTACGACGAGACCTCCGACGAGGTTGTGATGGTGCGGGACGGCGAGACGGTGCTGGTCAAGCGGGGATATCACCCGGTGGTGGCCGGCCCCGGCTTCGATATCTACTATTTGAACGTGCTGGCCGGAGATCATCCTTCCTGGGCGGCGTCCGATGACCCCGGCCTGGCCTGGGTGCGGAAAACCTGGAACAGCCGCGAGCCGATTACCCTGCCCATGGTGCCATGAGCCGCAGATTCGACCTGATCTGCGTCGGCCGCTGCATGGTGGACCTGTACTGCGACCAGATCGGAACGCCGATTTCTGGCGGCCAGTCGCTCTCCATGTACACCGGTGGATGTCCCACGAACATTGCGGTCGGAGCGTCCCGCCAGGGCCTGCGCGTCGCCATGCTGACCCGGGTCGGCGCTGACGACACCGGCCGCTTCGTGATCGAAACCCTGGCCCGCGAGGGAATTGACACCACCCACGTGCGCGTGGACGATGACGCGCGCACGCCAATGGTGCTGGCCGGAATCGAGCCTCCGGACCGATTTTCGCTGACATGGTATCGCGAGCGGGCCGCCGACCTCGAAGTCGATCTGGGCGATTACGACGATGCGTTTCTCGCGGACGCGGCAGCAATCCTGATCTCCGGAAATACCCTGTCTCGTCGTCGCGGCCGCGTTCTCGCGCGCGATCTGGCCTCTCGCTGCCGGCGCCTGGGAACCCGCGTGGTCTACGATATCGATTTTCGTCCGACCCTCTGGTACACCGAGAGCGCCGCGGGGAATCGCACTCCCGTCCCAGCGCAGGAAATTGCCGAGACGCTGCAAGCGATTCTCCAATATGTGGATTTGCTGGTCGGCACCGAGGAAGAGTACGCCGCGCTGAGCGGGGACGCGGGATTTGACGGCGCGCGCGCCCTCATCCCCGGCATGGCGATTCTCAAGCTGGGAAAGGACGGCGCCCTGGTGGCCCCAAGGGGGCAGGAGCCCGTGCGGGCCGGCGGCTTTCCGGTGCGGGTGTTCAACACGCTGGGCGCCGGCGACGCGTTCATTTCCGGATTTCTGGCCGGCTGGCTGCGCGATCAGCCGCTTAAAGCATGCTTTGATCGCGCCAACGCCAGCGGGGCCATTGTGGTCACGCGCCACGGCTGTTCCCCGGCCATGCCCTACGACGCGGAAATAAAGCATTTCCTGGCCGAAACCCATCCTCGCGGCGTTTCCCCCCAGGACGACGCGGCGCTGGACCGCTTGCACGCGGCCGGCGCGCGCCCGCCGCGACGCCGTCCCCTGTGCGTGCTGGCCATCGATCACCGGGTGTGGTTCCAGGACGTCGCCGGGGCGGGCCGCGACGAAGAGATCCGCGGCTTCAAGCGGGTCGCCGTGGAAGCGGCGCGCGCCCGTTTCGAGCGCGAGGGATTGTCGTCGGCGTTCGGCGTGATCCTCGACGCCCAGTATGGCGACCCGACGCTCGCCCAATTGCGCCGCGATTCCGGGATATGGCACGCCGAGCCCATCGAGCGCGGGGGGATGTTTCCGCTGGCGCTGCTCGGCCCCGGCGGCGACCCCGGGCTGGCGCTGCGCGAGCGCCCCCGGGGCGGCGTCGTCAAGCTGCTGCTCTCGTGCACCTCGGACGCGGCCGTGCAGCGCGCTCAAGCGGCGGTCGTGTCCGCGGTGCAAGCGGCGTGCGTGGCCTGGTCCCGGGAGCTGCTGCTGGAGCTGATTTTGCGCGATGAGCGGGTGAATCTCGCGGATTGCATGGCTGAGCTGCTTGACGTCGGCGTCACGCCGGATTACTGGAAGATTCCAATACCCAAGGATGAAGCCGCGTGGGCCGTGCAGCGCGCGGTCGTCGCGCGGGATCCCTCCTGCCATGGCGTGCTCTTCCTCGGTGGACATGAGCCGCTTGACGCCTTGCGGGCGCAGCTGGAATGTTATGCGGCGGATCCCATCGCGCTGGGCTTCGCCGTGGGCCGCACGCTGTTCGAGGCTCCGTTCCGCGCCTGGCTGGAAGGCGCGCGCGGCAATGCCGCCGTCGAGCCTTTGTGCGACGGACTGGTAGCGCTGGCGCGCCCGTGGGCCGCCCTTGCCGCGACTTCCTGAGCCTCCTTCAGGTATCCAAAGGGCGGCCCGGGTGCTACAATGACCAAATGAAACACTGAACGGCACGCCTTTCATTTGCCCGGGTCACCGTCGCGATCGTCGCTGGCCTGGCGACTATTTTCTGGAACGGCGCCAGCGCCCTTGGCGCGCCTGCTGAGGGGAGCACCGACGCGGCCGTCGTGTCTGCCCTTGCGGACAAGATCAAGGAAGCCAGCGGGATGACTTTCACCGTTCCGGGCGATTATTCACTCGAGGCCCGCGCAAACGGGGAGCTTCAGGGCACGCTCAATAATGAATTCTGGGCCCTGCAGCCGGGAAACACTGTCGACGAGCTCCAGGCGGACACCATTGCGAAGCTGAAGGCGATCGGCGGCGAGAGCTTCAAGATGGGCGCTCCAACAACCAGTGAGGAAAAGGGCGTCCGCGGTAAAATCACCGGGGGACCCTCAACCTGCGGGATCGGCCGCTGGAGTGGTGGGTTTTTGTCTTCGAGGCGGGCAAGCAGCCGGTGCGGCTGATCGTTATGGGAAAGGATCTGGGTGAGAGCAAGACCCTCAAGGCCTTCGTCGACTCCTTTGGTGCCCAATAGGTTTCAGCACCGGGTCATCATCTGCTTTGGAAGAGTCGCATGCATCGCGACTCCTTTTATTTCTGGGCGTCCGGGGCGCGCACCGGCAAGTCCCGTTGAATGCGGCTGAAAACTCCGCTCGACTCGCGGAGCACCTGGAACACCGCCTGCAAGCCGCGATAACGCTCGGTCATCTCCTGCTCGGTGGGAAATCCTTCGGGCCCCGTGTGGGTGATGGGGCGGTCCAACCCCGTCTCGTGCGCCCTCACGCTGGCTTTCTGAAACAATGCCTGGAGCGCGGGCCCCTCTCTGGCGAGGATCTCCAGCGTGCGCATGATGACCGGCACGCCCTCCTCCATGCGCTTCACGGCCTCGGTGATCTGGGTCGCGTCCGGCGTGGACGGCGTTTCGGCGTGCACCGGGCAAGGGGTTGCCAGGAGAGCCAGGACGGGGGCGGCGGCGAGGGCCATGCGCAAGCGAGCGATCATCGTGAGGTCCAGCCTTCCTACTAAGCGGCGCATGCGCCGCGGACTAAATCATGGGCCGATTCCCTTGCGACCCTGTTTGGCAAAATAAGTTTCCGGCCTCGCAGGGACGCCGTTGGACGCGCGTGGAAGCGCACCGCCATGCGAATCTTCGGCTTCCTGGTCCTGTCTTTCTGGCTGCTGGCCGCGCCAGCACTCGCCGCTCCGACTCACGGCAGGGCTGCCGCACTGGAGCGCAAGCTGCGGGCTATCGCCGCCGACTATGCGGGGAGGATGCGCATCGGCGTGGCCGTCATCCACATCCCCAGCGGCGAGCAGGTCTCCGTTGATGGCGCCCGCGCGTACCCCCTGGGCAGCGTTTTCAAGCTGCCCATCATGGTGGAGCTCGCCCGACAGATGCAGGCGGGCGGAGGAACGACCCTGCAAACGCGCCTCACCCTGCGCGAAGTGGACAAGTGCATCGGCAGCGGCAATCTGCAGTACGCCCGCGTCGGCACTCAGGTGACCGTGGCCCGCCTCGTGGAGCTGATGGAAACCATTTCCGACAATACCGCCACCGACATGATTTTTAATCGCATCGGGGTGCCCGGCGTGAACGCCATGATGTGGAAGCTGGGCCTGGAATCCGCCGATATCTCGCTCACCAACCGCGCCGCCTACCTGATTTCACTGGGGATGGGGAGCGATTTCCGCGGGTTGGGCGCACGCGCAATCGCGAAAAAGTGGCTGGGGATGTCCGCGGCCGAGCGGCAGGCGGCGGTCTCGCGCATTCTGGCGGAGAACCGCGGCCTGACGCGCGCCGCCTTTCAGCAGGTGGAGAATGCGTCCGCCGCGCGCCAGACCGGCCAGGCCTATACCGACGACGTCTTTCTGGCGGCCACCGTGGACAACCTGGCGTCGCCGAACGACATCGCGGGATTGCTCCGCGCGCTCTGGCAAGGCGAGATCCTGGACGCGCGCTGGACCGGCTATTGCTTTGACGTCTTGAGCCGGCAGCAGTACAACACGCGCATCCCCCGCATGCTGCCGCCTGCCGTGCGCACTTATCACAAGACCGGCACTATTGCCGGGATCGTGAACGACGCGGGAGTAATTAAAATCTCCAAAGACAGCGCGATTGCCCTTGCCGTTTTCGTACGCGACGTTCAAGAGGGCTCGCGCTCGACTGCCGAAACCGCCATTGCCCGCATGTCTCGAGCGGCTTACGATACTTACGCCGGTGATCATTGAGGAGTGGCCACGGGGGGCTTTAGGGGGTGTTGTGGAGTTTCGGGCGGATATTATCGCGGCAGCCGTAGCCAGGCGTGGAAGACGTCGAGGCCGTCGGGGACGATTTCGTGCTCGGCGGCCCAGTTTTCCAGGTCGGACTCGGGAATCCAGCCGCCCCAGGCGATTTCGTCCTCCTGGTGGACGATCGGGCCGTCCCAGGTGACGTCGTACACGCGGATCCACGAGCGGTTGCGGTCGCCCTGGTAGAGGTGCTCGAATAGAAACTCGGGGGTCGGGCCGCGAATTCCCAGCTCTTCCTCGACCTCCCGCATGGCGGCCTCCTCGTAGCTCTCGCCGCTGCCCACCACGCCGCCGACGAACATGTCGTACATGCCGGGGAACACGTCTTTCGTGTCGGTCCGCTTGTGCACGTAGACCTCGGCCCGCGAGTTGCGGCACAATATCCCCACCCCGCGGTGCAGCAGGTTGTTGCGCCGCACGTCCGCCCGACTGGTGCGGCCCACCACGCGGTTTTCCAGATCCACCAGGTCCACCCATTCGGTCATTGAGGCCGACGCTCCGTTCCGATTGTTCGCTGGAGCGATTCAGGGCCTCGCGAGCCGCCTCCTCCGGGCTGCAAAGCCGCGCAGCCATGCGGGGCTCTCTTCCTGGCCCCTCTCTTCCTGGCCCCTCTCTTCATCGCCCCTCTCTTCATCGCCCCCCTCTTCACCGCCCGGCAGGAGGGGGTACTTTACAGCGGGAAGCGACCTTCCGTTCAGGAGGAAACGCTGCCGTGCCCGCATATCCATGCGCTCAGTGCCGCAACCAGGTGGATCTGCGCGACCTCACCTGCAGAGGCTGCGGCTCCAAGACCCCGTTCAAGTGCTCCAAGTGTGAGGTCAACATGGGCACTTTCGACATCTTCGCGGTCGACACCATCACCTTTCAACGTCCGCTGTTTTGCGGAAAGTGCGGCAAGGAAACCGAGCGCATCGCCTGCAAGCACTGCGGCGCGGACGTCACCCGCCGGGACGCGGTGGAAGAGGACGACCTGATCTTTCATCCCGACTGTTTCAAGACCCGCCAGCTCCAGGCAAAGGTCAGCAAGGGGCTGATGGTGGCGCTGATCCCGCTGGGCGCCTGGATGGGATGGTCCTTGCTCGGATTCCACGTGAACTACTACATGGGCTTCATCGGCCTTCCCCTGGGCGGGTTCGCCGGCTGGTTTTTCGCGAGCCTGCTGGCGCCGAAGAAGTAGCGTGCGCGATCACGGACGTCCTTCCGGCCGGGTCCTTGCCCCTGTTTTTCTGGGCGCCACGCTCACCCACGCCGAGTCCGCCCGCACCCTGGTGGAGGAGGGGAGGAGCGGCAACTTGAGCACCCTGGCCGCCGAGCCCGCAGGATACCCCTTCGGCTCGGTGGTCAATTACGCGCTGGACGCCGACGCGAATCCCCTGCTGCTCACCAGCGACCTTGCCGAGCACACCGGCAATTTCAAGCGTGATCCTCGCGCGTCGCTGCTGGTCGTGGAAGGCGGCGGCGGCGATCCGCTGGCCATTGGCCGCGTGACCCTGCTCGGCGACGTGTCGCCGGCCTCGGATGATGCCGCGCACGAGCGTTATCTCGCGCGCCATCCTTCCGCGAAAATGTACGTGGAGTTCCGCGATTTCAACCTGTACCGGCTTACGGTGCGGGCGATTCGATACATTGGCGGCTTCGGGCGCATGCAGTGGGTCGAAGCGGAGGAGTACCACGCAGCGGCCGCCGATCCCATTCACGCGCACCGCCGCGACATTATCAGCCACATGAACGCAGATCACGCCGACGCGATGGTGCTGCTGGCCCGCCATTTCGCGGACGTCTCAGGAACCGCGGCCACCATGGTCGGCGTGGATCGGCACGGTTTCGAGATGAGCGTGCTGACCGAGCAAGGACCGCGGCAGGTGCGTCTGCCATTCGCCGATGACGTGAATTCGCCGGACGAGGTGCGCCAGTCGCTGATCGGCATGCTGCGCGAGGCGCGCGCCGCGCAGTGAGGCCGTTTCTGACCGCGCGCTGGGTGGACCTGTGCCTGTTCACCTACGCCGTGCCCCCCGATGTCCTCGCGCCGCGCCTGCCGGCCGGCCTTTCCCTGGACACCCGCGACGGGCACGCATTCGTGAGCCTGGTCGCATTTGACTTCCTCGACACCCGGGTTTTCGGCGTAGGCTGGCCGGGCTTCCGGAATTTTCCGGAGATTAATCTGCGATTTTACGTGCGGCAGGGAGATCGCCGCGGCGTCGTCTTCATCCGCGAGCTGGTCCCGCTGCGCACGGTTGCCTACGTCGCCCAGGCAATTTACAACGAGCCCTATCAGGCGGTGCAGATGGAGAGCCGCGTTCAGCGGGAGAGCGGGCGCATCGAGGCCGTGCACCGCCTCCGAGTGGGAAGAAAGGTGCATCGCGTGCGCCTGCTGGCCGCCGACGCGCCCTTCCGCCCGTCCGACGACTCGGTCGAGCATTTCTTCAAGGAGCACCGCTGGGGATTCGGCTCGGACACACAGGGGCGCGCGACCGTCTACGAAGTCATCCACGAGGTCTGGAATTGCTACGCCGTCCAAGAATATTCCGTGGAACTGGACTGGGCCGTTGTGTATGGTGATGAGTGGGCGTTCTTGCAGGACGCCACGCCCTATCACGTAGCGTTTGCCGCGGGCTCGCCAATTGAAGTCTATCCCCGCGGGGCGCTGTAGCTCATCCGCGAGAGTACCACTTTCGCCGCGGAGCGCACCGTCGTCTCGTCGTCCGACGCGGCGGTTTCCATCGCTTTCAAAATCATCTCGCGGGTGTCGTCGGCGATCAATTTTTCCAGCGCCATGGCCGCCGCCGCGCGCACGATGGGGGATTTGGTGCGATTACCCATGGGCGCGCGCCCCAACGCGTTGATCAGCGCCTGCACGGCATTGCGATCCTCGAGATGGGCCAGCGCCTGGCACGCCTTGGCCTGCAATTTCTCCGGGGCTTCCGGACCGAACATGGTGCTGCGCTTGATGATTTCCAACAGAGCGGGGATGGCCAGGTGCACGCGGCATTCCCCGATAGCGGTGGCGGCGTCCATGCGCACTTCCTCGCGGGGATCTTCCAGAGCGCGCAGCAGCATGTGGCTGAGGCTCGCCTCGCTCGTGGCGGCCAGCGCGCGGATGGCCTCGCGCCGCACCACCCGCTCGTCGTCAGTAACATACGGCTCGAAGTGTACCGCGAGAGCCGGGTCCTTGAAAAGACCAAGCGCCGCGATCAGGTGCGCCTTCTCCTCGCCTTCCTGACTCTCCGCAAGCAGGTGGCGCAGCCGATCCTGCGCGTCCGGCGCGATCCGCTTCAACAGGGAAAGGGCCACCGCGCGGGCGCGGCTGTCCGAGGTCTGGGCCACCACCTGGGTGAGCGGCTCGCGGGCGCGCTCGCGAGCGTCGAGATAGGTCTTGGAGGCGGCCGCGATGCGGATGGCGTCGCCGGACTCCAGGTCCTCGCGAAGCACCGACCAGTCGCGGGCCATGGCTTCGAGCAGCTTGAGGTCCACGTACTTCGCCAGCTCCTTATGCCAGCGCGCGCGCTCCTCGTTGGGCGCTTCATCGACCGATCGACGGCTGTCCGCGGCGACCTCCTTGATGAGGACTTCCTGATTTTGCCGCTTGAGCAGCACGTCTCGATCGCCCACCGCCACGTAGATGGTTTCGTTGAGCGCCACGTGGCCGACGCCAGACGACGCCAGCATTCGGCTCACCCCCCCGCGTCCCCGCAATTCCTCGCGCCCCATGGTGAGCACCTCGAGCAGAAAGCGCAGCTCGGTGGGCGGCAGCCCGGCCTTGAAGGTGATGCCCTTCACGTCATGCTCGCCGAAGTCGATGAGGCTGCCACCGTACTGGAGCTGCGGCGGCAACAGCGTCCCGTTGATCAGCGTCTTGCCGTCGGCTTCGGTGAACGTCACCGAGTCGAGGACCTTGAACAACGCGTCGAAGGCTCTTACCGCCTGATCAAACCGTCCATTGCGCAACGCGAAGTCGAACCCGTACATCTTCATGGCGTGGCGGCACGCCTTGAAGGCGGTCCCGGCCGCCGCGGCGAGCGCCAGCGTGTCGGTGTCCAGCTCGTCGTCGGTGACCAGATCCTTGAGCTCTTCGGATTCGGCCGCGGCCTCGAACTGGCTGAACAGGGCGGTAATGACCCTGCGATATTGCCTGGAGCGGGCCGCGTCGCCGGCCCGTCCGAAGTGGAAGGCCAGTTCGTTGAGCGCGAGATCGAGCTGGGCGGCGTATTGCCCTTCACGCAACTTCGCGATCCGCAGGTGGAGGGATTTTCGCTCCTCCTCCGGCAATGATTTGTAAAATGCCGCGTGCGATTGCAGCGACACGAACGCGAAGCTCTCCCCGGCCGAGGTTTCGGTGACGAGGTGAACCCGTCGCGCGCGCTCCAATATTCCGCGCACGTATCCCTCGTCGGTGCCCTCCAGGGCGAGCAGGGTGGCCAGATCGAATTCCGGGCCGATTACCGCGGCGCGCGAGACCAGCGCGCGGATATCCTCTTCAACCTGGCCGGCCCGCAGCGCAAGAATGTCTCCCGCGTCGGTGGGGATGAGATCCGGCCCGATCTCGTCCACCACGAGCTGTCCGTTTTCGTGGCGCAGCGACTGTCGGATGACGAGAAATTTTAGGATTTCCTCCACCAGGAGCGGAAGTCCGGCCGCTTTATCGGCAACCAGTTCGAGTAGCGCGGGATGTTTTGCCGCGTCCGGCAGGATGGCCGTGACCATTTCCTTCACCTGATGCGGCGTGAGCGGATCGAGCGCCACCACGACGGCCGCCTGCCGCGCGCTCAGGCCTTCCAGGAAATCCACCACCAGCACGTTGCGGCCCAGGGCGTCGTCGTCGTTGCGCAGCGCGATGCACACGAACGTGCTGGGATCCTTGTCGCGCAACACTTCAAGAACGCGCAGCGTTCCCTGATCGGCGAGGTGGAAGTCGTCAAAAATAATGCTTGGGGAGCGCCCCTTGCTCAAGGAGAGCATGGTCTTGCAAAGGGCCTCCGCGGCGTCCACCTGACTTTGCGCCTGCTCGGACGGCGCGAGCAGCACGTAGCGTGACAACGCGGGCAGCAGCCTGGAAACCGCGGCAATTTCCGCCGGATCGAGGGCGGCCGCCACCTGCTGGCCGGCCGTCGGATGGGCGTAGAGCCACGCGCCCAACGCGTCGAGGATGAGGCTGTACGGCTGCGAGGCGCGGAAGGGAAGTCCGGTGGCCTCGAACAGCACGCGCCGCTGGGTGTCTGCTTTGGCCCGCAGGTCCTGCAGAAGGCGCGTCTTGCCGACGCCGGCCGCGCCTGCGATTACCGTCCAGGGGCGCGCGGCCTGCGAGGGGGCGAGCAGCCCGTCCACCAACGGCGTGAGCAGGGACCCTCGCGCGATCAGCTTCTGGCAGGGAAAATAATTCGAAATCGTGCTGACGTCGAGAACGTGCTCCGCGCCGACGGTATAGCGCACCGCCTGATCGCGGCCGCCCTTTTTTGCCATGTACGCCGCGTGGTCCGCGCAGTGGAAAACTTTCTCCGCGTCCTCCACGTCATCCGGGAACTGGGCCACGCCCACGCTGAAAGTGATTTTCGCCGGCTGGCCGGTGGAGGCGATGGTGAACGGCCGGCTGCGAATTGCCTCGCACAAGGCCTGCGCCAGGGTGAGGGCGCTGTCGCGGTCATACCCCGGCAGGAGTACGGAAAATTCGTCGCCCGCGTAGCGGATCGGGTAGCCCATCATGCCGACCGTCTCGTTGATGCAGGCGCCCACCCCTGACAGGATGGCATCCCCCTGCTCGTGGCCGTAGCGGTCGTTGATGCTCTTGAAGAAATCGACGTCGATGAGGATGGCGGCCAGCGGGCTGCGGTCGGCCTGCGATTTCTGGGCCAGCTCGGCGAAGGTGCGGTTGAAAAATCGCCGATTGTAAAGGCCGGTCAGCTCGTCGCAAAATACCAGATACTCGGCCTGGGAAGTATCCCGCGTCGGGTTCACCGCGAATTGCGCCTCCCCAGGTCTGGAATGGTTGCACATTTCTGTGGCGCGGCGGCGGTGTCCTGTGTATCGCCCGCGCCAAAACAGGCTTAGGGACGCGGGCCGCGAATTCATCCCCGATGAGAACGCGCTTCTGTGCCTTTATGACGGTGCTCTCGCTGGCGCTGCTGCTCCTGTTCGTGGCCTCCATCGGGGCCGCCACGGCCGCCCCCGCGCCAAAGCCCACGCCGAAGGCAAAACTGCCCCCCTACCGCATCGTGCGCATGATCCTGGCGCGTGACAACGGGGACGGCCGCAACGGCGCCCAGGTGCGCGGTTTCAAGACCACCGACAACCCGCTCCACTGCGTGGTCCAGCTCAGCCAGGGAAAGCCCGGCTTGAAGGTTGCGTTCCGCTGGTACGCGGTGAACGCGGGCGGCGGCAAGAACTACCTGATCAAGGAAGACGTCTTCGTCACCGAGGACAAGAATCGCACGGTGGGCAACGCGCTCCGCCTGGAGAGGCCCTGGCCGCCTGGCAAGTACCGGGTGACGGCCAGCGTGCAAGGCACAAAGCTCGTAACCCTCGTCGATTTTCTCATAAAGTAGTTATTCCCGCCACGGTTTCCCCGCCCGATAGCGGGCGACACGGGCGGCGATGGCTTTATCCTCGCCCAGCGACATGGCTTCGGTCCCCACGATGACCGCCTCGCGAAAATTCCCCGCCTCAGCCAGCGCGGCCGCCAGCGTGTCCAGGTACAGCGGATTGTCCGGAACCAGCGCGCAGGCTTGCCGCGCCAGGGCGACCGCCTCCTTGCCGTTGCGCAGCCGCGGGTCGCGCGCGGTGGCGCGAATCCAGGCGATGTTGTTCCAGGCCAGCGGATCGTCGGGGCGGGCGCGCGCCGCGGCAGCGAAGCGCTCCAGGGCGATCCGCGTCGCACCCTGGCGCTGCGCCACGTCGCCCCAGAGATTGAGCGTGACGTTGTCGCCAGCCACCAGGCGATTGGCCTCGGCGAGCGCCGTCTCCGCCTCCGCGAGCCGCTGCTGGCGTGCCATGGCGCGTCCCATCTGGCGGTGTGCCGCCGCGTAGGAAGGATCGTCGCGCAAGGCCTGGGCCAGCAAGGGCAGCGCCTCGTCCACGCGCCCCTCGTCCAGACAGACCTTCGCAAGCGTCGTGGCCGCCTGCGCATTGTTGTGTGGCCGCAGGCGAAGGGCTTCCCGAAGGTGGCGCACGGCCAGGTCCCTCCAGCCCAGGTCCGCGAGGAGCGTGCCGGCGTTGTTGTGCGCCTCGGGATAGTCCGCCCGGTACAGCAACGCCCGCTGGTAGTGGCGCAACGCTTCCTCCGGCCGGTGCAGTGCCTCGAGCACGATTCCCAGGTTGTTGTGGGCCTCGGCGTACCGCTCGTCGACGTTCAGTGATTCGCGGTACGCCCGGGCGGCTTCTTCATTGCGGCCCAGCATGGCCAGCGCGTGCCCCAGGTTGTACCAGAGCGCGCGGTCCGGCGGCGCGTCGGCCAGCGCGCGGTTGTAGGCGTCCACGGCTTCGGCGTATTTGCGCTGGTCCTCGAACACGCTGCCCAGGTTGATATGGGCGACCCAGGCGCGGGGATTTTTCGCGATGGTGTCGCGCCACAGGTTTTCCGCGCTGAGGAAGGCCTGCTCGTGGTGCCATGTCAGCACGCAGAACAGCGCCACCACCACCGTTCCCACGACGGCGGGAAGGCGCGCCAGTCCCGCCACGACGAACGCGATCACTCCGATGCTGGCGAGATATTGCAGGTGG
>VGFD01000072.1 GCA_016868975.1 Armatimonadota bacterium
CCGGGAACCCGCCCGGCCCTGGTCCCCGCCCCTGGAGCCCGCCCGGCCCCGGCCCTGGTCCCGGCCCGGGCTTCGTCCCCGGCATCGGCGGCGGCATCGGCGGCGGCAGCGGCATCAGCGGCGGCATCGGCAGCGGCTACGACCTCTTGCACCTGCTCTACATGCTCATGGGCCTGATGGAGCAGGGCAGCATCGATCCGAACATGATGGCCATGATTTCCAGGCTGCTCAGCGGCCCGAACGGGCCGGCTCTGTTGCAGATGCTCTCGGCCGGACAGGCGGCCCCCCAGTTCCTCCCACCCGTTGCCGCGATGCCCGGCGCCGCCAACGTGCCGCCAGCGATGTAAGTCAGTGTCAGGCACGGACACCGCGCACAGTAGCGTGTCAGCCACGGACACCGCGCACAGTAGCGTGTCAGCCACGGACACCGCGCACAGTAGCGTGTCAGGCACGGACACCGCGCACAGTAGCGTGTCAGGCACGGACACCGCGCACAGTTTAGTGGTCCGCGGCGCAAGTCTGATCATGAATTGGAGCCCCGGGCGCGGACCACTAATCCCCAAATCGGTTTGATCGTGTCGCGCCCGGGTCAGTCGTTGTCCCGTAAAGCGACGCTACTTGTGTCGCGCGCCACTTAGCCCTCGTGGTCGACGCTCGACTTGCGGTCTAGGCTGGCCACGGCGTCGCGGAAGATGCGGATGGTCTCGACCACGCGGTTGCGTCCCTCGGGATAGGTGGCCATGAGGGTGATCTGCTGCGACTCGCCGTCCACCGTGAGCACCTGGCGCGTGGCGCGCGGCCCGTGGCTCGATAGCTCGAAGATGGTGTGGCCGGGGAGCATCGACATGCGCTCCTCCCAATTGCTGCCCAGATCGCTCGCGGACAGGCCGTTGCCCATGTGCTTCGCGGCCTCCCGCGCGACCGCGACCCGCGGATCCTTCGCGGACAGGATGGCCTCGTCGCCGAACTCGGCCTTCAGCTTCTCGGCGGTTTTCGCCCCGTACTCCGCGCCGGTCTTGCGGGCCGGGCCATATCCCAGTGACGTGATCAAATTCATGTGCGTCAAATCCTTTCCAATTCGGTCGAGCCGACCTTACCCATGAGTCCTTAAAAATTGCTGAAAGCGGGAGGCGCCCGCCGCCCGGCCGAAGGCATCAGACGTAGAGTCAGAACGGGGTCGACACACCCGGCCGTGGAAATCGGCACCGTGTGCATCCCTGTGGATACTCTTGGGACGCGGTGGGTCCGGCGGGCTCACTCCTCTGCGAAAGGAGGATCGACGGCCCACTCTTCAAGTTGCGCGTCCGACACCACCGACGGCCAGGCCACTTCTGGTCCTCCGTCCCGGGGCACGCGGCCTGCGGGAGAGGCGACTGGCCGCGCGACGTTGTTGGTGGGAAGGCGAGCAGTGTCTGGCCGTGCCGGCCGGTTGGGGGCGACGGACACTCGTGGACGCTGGGAGCGCGGGGCCGGTCGAAGAGACCTCGATGTTTGAGGATTCGCTCGATGGCAGCGTGATGGCGGCCACCACCTTCATCGCGGACGCGCATCGAGGCCACGCCAGAGCGTCCACGTTCCACACCTTGCGGAGCAGCCCCGCCCGCGCCATGCGTAAGGTCTTGCGCTTCTGGGCGAGGCCCGGGTCGCTTTCGTCCCCCGCCGGTGGGGCGCCGCCGGGCTGCCGTCCGCCAGTGCGGCCAGGGCTTACTCTCATGGCAACCGCGAGGCCCTCGTCAAGGACCAGGAGATTCCCGTCGGCCTCAACGACGATGGCGCGGGGCTGGATTGCCGTGCCGTCATTCGAGACGAAGTGCGATTGCCGTTTCCCGCATCGACGCGGTACAGAACAGGTGCCCGGCCAGGCCTCTTCGAAACTGCACAAGGTGCGCGATTCTGGGACGCTGCCTCCTGAACACCGGCTGAGCATTTCCGCCTTGTCCAGGATTTTCCGCAATACCAGCCCCTCGTATAAATGAGCGGGCCCACTGCCGCGAGGGGCCTGTTTGCGATGGCCGGTGCGGCCTTCTTTCTCGCGACCGGCGATGTTTCCGCGAACGCGAGCGGCGGCGCGCTTTCGGTGGTGCAGATGTTGATGGTGCAGAGCGGTCTCTGGCTGCTCTTGCTGCTGCCCTGGGCGGCCCTGCACGCGCCCCTCGCCCGAGGCCGCCATCGCGGCTGGCTTCTCCTGCTGGCGCTGGCGAACGTCGCCTTCTACGCGCTCTACACCCACGCGCTCATCACCATCCCGGTCGCGCAAGCGACCGTCCTGCTGACCGGCGGCACGCCGTTTTTCGTGCTGCTCATGGTGTACGTACTTTTCCGGTTGCCGCCCAGCCGCGCCGAAATGGCGTGGATTATCGTCGTGGTGGCCGGAGTGGGGTTCGTGCTGCACCGTGGCCTGGGGGTTCACACCCTGCCTGTCGAGGGGATGGCCTCCGGGGCCGGCGCCGCGTTCGTTCTGGCGTTTACCTTCGTGGCACTGGCGCGGATTTCGGACGAGTCGGCACATGCCATCAACCTCTGGTATGCCGCACTGACGTTTTTCTTGTGCCTGCCCCTTTTCGTCGCCTCGCCGCGGCCCTCGCAGCCGGAGCCATGGTCGTGGGCGGTGCTTTACGGACTGCTCGGCCTGCTCGGACAGACGCTCCTGGTGTGGTGCACGAACGACCTCGGTCCCACCGCGGGCAGCATGGTGGCGGCGCTGGTTCCGGTCATCGCGATGCTCACCGCCTGGGGACTGTTGCACGGGCCGGCGCCCGGTCGGCTGGAGTGCGTGGGCGCGGCGCTCGTTCTTGCGGGTTGCCTGGGGATTTCACGCGAAGGGGCGCGGCGTCCGTCGCTGGCGGCGGTTCCGTGAAGCACTAGATCTGGGCCCGCTGCGCGGCCTGATTCCACGGGTTGCCGCCCTGGCGGCTCGCAAGGCACGGGGCGGCACAGCCGCAATCCATCATTGCTTTAACGGCCCGCTGCGCGGCCTGCTTCCACGGGTTTACCGCCCTGACGGGCTCGGTCAGCGCGCGCCCGCCGTCGCCTTCAGCTCCGCCAGGATGGCCCGGCGCAATTCGCCCATCACCACGTCTAGAAACGACCCCTGATCCGTTTCGGTGACCCACGGATCCATCACGACCGAGCGGAGCACGGTAATTCTGTCCGCGCGCGCGCCGGTCCCCAGCAGTCTCGCGCAATATTCGTTCACGAACGGCGCGCCATATTTTTCCGTTTCGAGATCCGTGCTGCTGAGAATGAGCGGCGGCGCCGGACGCTCGCCGGCGAGATCGAGGCTGAGCCGCTCATAGAGCGCGAGATTGAGCCGGTTTGCAGCGTCCGGATTGGTATTCCAGGTGCCGTCGTCGCGTCGGAAATTCACGGCATAGGAGAGGATGTTCAGATCCGGGCCCAGCGTGGTGAGCAGCCGGCACGCTTCCGGATCACGCAACATTTGTGAATTGTCGTGGCCCAGGACGTGCCGGCGCACATATTCAATGCGCTCCGCCTCGGTCGCGCCCGGAAGAGAGACGGGAAGCGGGGGGACGGGCACGATCCGAAAAACGTCGTCGAGCTCGGCGAGGCACAGCAGGCGCGCGTAGAATTTCTTGCACGAGAACATGGTCTCGCCGATGATCGTGCCGTATCCCGACCGCGACGGACGAATGACGGCGTGACTGAGGTAGACGGCGGCCGCTGTGGCGCCCGGCTTGGAGCCTTCCACCCCAAATATTCCGATGTTGCGCACGACGTCCCCGTGAAACGCATAGCGCCCGGTAAAGCAGGTGAAGAAGCGCAGCGCCTCGTTGCGGTAGCACAGGGCGCCGGCCGCGTAGGGGATGTAGCCGGACTTGTGCGGATCGGCCGTCACCGTATCCGCCAGGTGCAGGGCGCCGATTTCACGGCTGGCGTGCGCGCTGAGCGGCACAATAAGCGGCGCCTGGGGATCGCGTGTGGGTGCGGAGGAACCCTCGACTTCGCGTTGTCCATCGCGCCGCATGGAATAATCGTCGCGCAGCATTGACGCGAAGTAGCCGCCCCACGCCGCGTCGGCGTGAATGCCAAAATCGAGTCCACGGGCGCGCATTTTCTCGCGCAGCGCGTGGGTGGCCACGATGGGATCGATCGCGGATAATTCCGTCGAACCCATGTTGAGGACGACGCCAAAGACCGGGCGCTTTTGCTCGATACAGCGCTCCAGCGTCTCGCGGAGGCGATCGAGGGAGAGGCGTCCGTGGACGTCGGTCTCCAGGTGATGCAGAGCGTCGGCGCCGAGTCCCAGAATCGACATCGCCTTGTCCAGCGAGTGCTGGGCCGCGCCCGACGTGATGAACAGGGGCGCATGCGAGGCTCCCAGGTAGCGCGTGCACGCGGCGGCAAAGCCGATCTGGCGCACGCTGTGCGTCTCGGCGCGGGCGGTGACCTGTTCGGCGGAAATTCCAAACTCGCGCTCAATGCGGCCGGGCAGCGCGAGCACGACGTCGAGCGGCAGGTTGAGCAGCGACCAGGGGTCCAGGTCAAGCAACGGTCGCACACCACTTGCCGAAACGGTCACAGTCACCGCGCGGGCGGGTGCCAGTTCGTCATGGGCAAGCAAGGCGGCGCGCACGGCGGCAGCCTGGAATTTCACGTCGCGCAGCACCCAGAGCGCCTCAAGATTGGCCACGCTGCCGCCGCTGGTCAGATGTCCCCACGGGTTGACGTGCGGGGCATCGCGCGTGTCGGTGGCAAACGAATATCCCAGCATCTCGCACAGGTCGTCGCCCACCCACCGCTCCAGCACGCTGGTCGCGGGCGATCCTTCGAACGCCGTGTTGTTGGGATTGTGCAGCATCCCCGCGAAATAGCCCACCAGCGCGGGCATGGTGGTTTCCCAGGTCATGTGCCCCTGATGCCGCAGGCTGAAAAATGGCACGGAGCGCTTCAAGAAATCGAGCAGCCACTGCAAGTGCGCGCGTACGTGCGCCAGCTCAGCCTGGAAATCCGCATGGGCGCGGATAGCATCGGTGACGTGGATCGGATCGTCCGTGTGATAGCGGCGCCGAAATTCCGCGTGGTCGCGAAGCGCCGCCAGGACGAAGTCTTCAAATGCTTCCGCGTTTTCCGCTTTCGGTCCGAGGAACCAGGCTTCCGGCCGGCGGTCTCCGGATTCCGGAAGGGGCGGGACAGGGGACCTCACGATTGCGCGCCCCCCCGGGGAAGCATCGCCCGCACCAGAGGCGCCACCTGCTCGTCGACCAGGTTTTCCGCGAAACCCAGGTCGACTTCATCCACCGATGTCTTTCCCTGGCACACCGCGTCGAGCACGTGGTCGAGGACCGGGCCGGCGCGACGCGCGTCCAGGTAAGGCACGCCATGAATGGCCACCAGGCCGTGGCGGCCGATAAAGCGCCCGGGAAAGGACACTTCCAGGAGGTGTTCCGCGGATTTCCGGATGTCGAAGTCCGAATCCTCGATCTGATCGCGCATCTCCACGAAATTCTCCAGCGCCATCGCGCATATCGCGTCGGTCTGCGGCTTGCGCAGACGCACGAAGCGCTCGAAGACCGCCGCCCAGTCGGCGCCATGCGCCTCGATGCAGTCGTCGAGCACGTGGACGTCCTCGAAGCCGCAGTTCATGCCCTCGCCAAAGAAGGGAACGACGGCGTGCGCGGCGTCGCCCACCAGCAACGCCTCGCCCCCGAGATTCCAGGGGAACGCTTCGGTGGACACGAGGTGCCCGACGGGAAACGCCAGGAAATCCTTTCCGAGGTTCCTGTGCAGCGGGAAAACGTCAGGGAAATGCTCCCGGAAGAACGCTTCCACTTTCGGCGCGGTGTCCAGGGCGCTCAAGCCTTCGATCGGCATGAACAACTCGGCGGCGAACGAGCCGTCCGGCTTGGGCAGCGCGATCAGCATGAATTTATGGCGCGGCCAGATGTGCAGGCCGTGCGGCTCGAGCTGATATTCGCCGTTCGGTCCGGCCGGAACGTCGACGTCCTTGTAGCCGTATTCCAGGTGCTCCTGGCGAAAATTAAACGGAGCGCGCCGCATCATGCTCGCACGCACAGCCGAGTAGGCGCCGTCGGCGCCGAACAGCGGCCGCGGGAGCGGCGCCATTTTCTGATTGCTTTCCATCGTGCCCCCGTGAAAATGAATGGCTCCCACTTCTTGCTCAAAGTGCAGCCGCACGCCCGGCAGTGCCTCGGCCGCATCGAGCAGCGCGCAGTTCAGCGACGTGCGATGCACCGCGTGCAGGGCTTCTTCGGGAGAGACTCCATACGGCTGCGTCTCAACCTTTCCACCAGCGTGATGCACGATTCTTCCGGGCATCGGAATGGTCATCGCCATGATCTTTTCGGCGAGGCCGGCCCTTCGCAGCGCCCGGACGCCGCGCGCATTCACCGACATGCAGATGGAGCGGTCGTTTTTCACAGTCGTGACACGCGGATCCGGGGAGCGTTCCAGAACGTCCACCTCCATGCCTCGGCGGCCGAGAAACACGGCGAGCAGAGAGCCCACCGGACCCGCGCCGATAATGGTAATTCTTTCAGCCATCTTCGCCTCCGCGCATACTCACCAGCGAATGGGTGCCGCCATAGGGGTCTGGCGCCTTGTGGCCGTTGGCGGGGTCGTCCACCCAGCGCGTGCCGTCCACGAGAAACTTGTAGGCGTAGGTACCGGCGGCGGGGGCCGGAACGCGCGCCACCCACATGGAAGGGGCCTCCTGGGTACACGGCGCGCGGCTTCCGCGCCAGTCGTTGAAATCCCCGGCCACCTCGACGGAAAAAGCCTCGTCGTCATGGTAGACGAAAACCAGCGACTCATTGTCGATCGCGGGCGGGCGCCCGCGCGTGCCGTGCCCCGGATGCTGCTCGCGGCCGGCAAATTCCACGGCGCGCCGGGCGTCCAGAACGCCGTAGCCTTGCCGCAGCCAGGGTGCGTTCGCGAGACGGTCGGCGGAGCCGATCAGCAGTTGACGAATGCCGTCCGGTTGGAGATGCGGGCTGACTTCCAGCATTTGTGCCACCACGGAAGCCACGATGGGCGCGGAAAATGACGTCCCCTCCGCGTGCTGGTAGTATCTGGCAATACATTTACTTGCGGCGAATTCTTCGGAGACCACGCGGGCAATTTCGTCGGAACCGGCAAATTCCAGGCCCTCCGGAAGTCCGGCCGCCGATCCGCGCGCCGCGACGACTTGCGCCAGGATGTCCGGAGGCGCTTCGACGATGTCCATCAGCGCCTGCGCGGCCGCTTCCTGGGGGGTTCCCAGCAGGATCGGGGCGGCGATGCCGGCGGAGGGCGCGATCAATTCTGGCTTGAGCAGTTGATCGGCGGTCAATCCGGCGCAGGCGTCGTAGAGTGGGCGCGACGGGTCGAGATCGTAGTATCCCCCCACCGTGATCACCGAGGGAGCGTTGGAGGGCGGGAACGGCACCCGGCCCAGCAGGTTTCCGGCCGCCGCCACCACGACGATTCCCTGGCGCACGGCCTCCTCGGCGAGGCGATCGACTTCGTCCTGCTCATATGGCCGGTCGTCACCAGTCGTCACCGACACGTTGACGACACGGATGCCATACGTTTCCCGGTGCGCGAGCACCCAGCGAAAGGCCTCCGCCATATGCGCCTCGGCCACGTCATTGTCGCGCCCCACCTTCACCAGCACCACGCTCGCATCGCACGCGATCCCGGCATATGTGCCGCCGGACAGCCATCCGTTCCCGGCGGCCACCACGCTGGTCTGGGTGCCGTGCCAGCGGGCTTCGACGGTGGACGCCTCAAACGTGTCGCCCTCACCGGTCGCGTCGTAGTAGGCCAGGATCCGGCTCGTTGGCTGCGTGAGGTCCGGGTGCGCGCTGAATCCCGCATCGAGCATGGCGATGGTGACCCCTCGGCCGGTGTAGCGCAGCGCTCGCTCACGAAGCGGCGTGGGAGGGACGGTGAGATGACCAATGCGCGGCATTGCGGCTCCCGACGGAAGATGGGTGCGCAGCTTTCTCTCGGGATGCGCGTCGATCCTCTGGTGTGCGGCGTGAGCCGCAGGCGGGAGCCGAAAGCCGTTCGCGGAATGGTTGGCGGATGCTGTACGTCATCGCGCAGACGGCTGGCGCGCACCTGAAAGGCATTCGCTGGCACCTTGAGCGGCGGGCCGTGCCCTACGCGATCTTGCCCGCATGGGAAATCACGCGGTATCCCGACCTGGCGCGCGGCGACGCAATCATCGGGATGGGCGGCCCACCCAGCGTGGCGCGCCTCGATGACGCGCACTACGAGCACCCTTATCTCGTCTGCGAGGCGGGGTTCATCGCGCACACACTGCTCGAGCCGGTCCCGTTCCTGGGCATCTGCATGGCGCACCAGTTGCGCGCGAAATTGTCGCACAATCCGGTGCAGGAAGTGTCACTGGAGCACGGCCTGACCGAGATCGTCCTCAATGCGGAAGGCCGCGCCCACTGGCTGTTCGCGGGCGTCCCAGAGCGGTTCGTCGTGTTTGAGCATCACAACGATCAGGTCGTGCGACTCGATCGCGACGGAGTGCTGCTGGCCTCATCGCAGCACTGCCGCGTGCAGGCTGTCGCGTGGGGAGAGGTGAGCGCCAGCGTGCAATTTCACCCGGAGGTCCTGGTGGAGGAAATGCCGGAGGCCCTGTCCCTGGAGGGCGCGCGGGATTCGTCGGGGATCGCGCTTCCAGCGGATTACCTGGCGTACGCGTCGAGAATCTTCGACAATTTTCTGAACCGTGCGGGTTTTTGACCGCCAGTCCCGGTGCGGTCCGGGGGGGCACACCTCGCCCGGGACGGTCAGGTCATTTCTCGGCTCAGCCTGCGGACGATCCGATCGACGCTGCGCGTCAGCCTTCGTAGTCGAGCAACTCGTGCGGCTCGAAGAAAATCGGCAAGACGCGGAGGAAGCCCTGAACGTATTGGAGGACTTCCGCCCCCGGCTGATCCTGATGGACCTGCAACTCCCCGGCGTGGACGGCCTGACCCTGACCCGATCTCTCCAAGGCCCGGGAGGACACGAGGGACATCCGGATCGTGGCCCTCACGGCCTACGCCATGAAGGGGGACGAGGCGAAGGCCTGCGAGGCCGGCTGCGATGGCTGCCTCACCAGGCCCATCGACGTGGAGACCGGGTGGCGGAGTGCCCAGGAGGACGGCTCGCGTAGAGGTTGCCACGGGTCGTCCAGATCCAGGCAACGTCCAGATGTCTCAGCCCCCCTTGCACTTGCAGGTGGTGCTGCTGGGGGAGCTCTCGCGGCTCGCCTTCACGGTCAGGTCCACGGCTTCGAAGATGTTCCGCGCCCCCTGCTTGACCTGCTCGCGCTGCTGCGGGGGCAGCTCCTCGGGCTTCTTGCCGAGCTGGGTGTAGAGCGGGCGCAAGCGCAGTCGCGGTGCGCGCAGTAGGGTCGGGGCGTGCCCCCGCAGCCGCACTGGCAGGCGGCCGCGCTGGTGTCCCGGTTCGTAGGGTCCTGGAAGACGGCGGCCGGATGGCCCTGCATGTCCACCTGGGCGCACTGGCAGCCCTTGTGGGCGCAGGAGGGCCGGGGCGTGCCTCCGCAGCCACACTGACAGCCGGCCGCGTGCTTCTACGCGTCCTGCGGGAGGGCCAAGCGGGTCTTCGCGCAGACGCAGTCCCGGTAGGCGCAGTAGGGGCGCGGCGTCCCCCCGCAGCCACACTGGCAGGTGGCCACGTGCTCCGATTCGTCGCAGGCGAGGGCCGGCAGGGCCGCGAGAATGGCGAACAGGACGAGGAGACACCAGCGCGGGATCATGGTCGTCCTCCCAGACTGGGTCGTTCCCCGCACTTCCCGACGGCTCCTGCACCCAGGTAGGAACCTTCACAAAGGGACCGAAGCCGGCCAGATGGGCAGGATCCTCTGGGCGGGCCTTCTGTTGCTGGTCTCGAGCGCCGCCCTGGCCCGGGCCGACGGCCGCGCCCTCCCCTGCCACCAGGCTGCGGCGGCCGGCATGGCCACCTTCGAGGTGACGGGGGATGGCAAGAGCCCCTTGAACTCGCAGATCCTCGTGGCCAACCAGACCGCCCGGCCCCTGAAAGTGCGCCTGGAAGCGGGCACCGTGTTAACGGAGGCCCGGCGGCAGGACGTGATGCTGGTGGAGGATCGGGACGTCGACCTGCCTCCGCACGGCGCGGCGAGGGCCACGGTGGCCAGCGACGGCGAGCACCTGCTTTACCTCGAGGCGGTCGGAAGATTGCGCGGGGATTCGGAATGCGGGGCCGTTATTTCCGTCTAAGTGGTCCGCGGCGCAAGTCTGATCATGAATTGGAGCCCCGGCGCGGACCACTTAGCCCCAAATCGGTTTGATCCGTGCCGCGCGACACGCCCGGGTCAGTCGTTGTCTGAGTAAGGCGAAGCTACTTGTGTCGCGCGCCACTAAGACCGGGCGTGCCGTCCACTTCGCCGCTGCCCTCGCAGTTGGCGCACTGGCCCGAGCCTTCGCACGAGTAGCACTCGTCCCCGTACCCGGGCAGATATCCGGTGCCGTAGCAGCCGGTGCACTTGCCGCTGCCGGTGCAGGAGGAGCAAGTGGCGGCCCACGCGGCGCCAAGCGTGAGAGTGAGCACCAACAACATGATGAGGGCGATGCGACGGGTCATGGGCTTTCCTCCTACCACGGGTCTTCGGGGAGCAGCGGCTCGGCTGCCAGGATCTTGGCCAGCACGCCGGTCGCCACGCCGAAAGTGTCGCGCGTCACGGTCACTTTGTCAATGGCCAGGTTCTGCCTGCCGAGCGCGTAACCGGTGCCCGCGCCCACCACGGTGCCCAGGCCGGCCACGGTCACGAAGCCACGCGCGCCCGAGCCCCGCACGCCGTTGGCGGGGACGTAATCCGGCGAGCCGCTCGCGAAGTGGCGGCGGCCCCAGTTGGATAGCGCGGTCAAGACTCCCACTGCTGGTACAGGATATCAAAGCCGGGGGCGGCGCGGCCATTGCGAAGTTGTAAACGTTACGGCGTGAAGAAGAACAGCAGGGTCAGGGCGAGCGTGACGGTCAAGGCGCGGCGGGCGATGGCGCGCGCCTGGCGCTTGACGTCTTCATCCGTGATGGCGCCGGAGCGTTGTTAACGCAGGGAAGCACTCGTGACATTCCCGCTGCAGGTGCCCCTTTCCGGCACGACGCCCTGGGCGGCCGTCGCCGGGGTTATTTAAGCCGCCCCAGGGGCAAAACGAGGAATGACCGCCACCCACGTCAGGCGTTTAAGCCGCCCCAGGGGTAAAACGAGGAATGACCGCCACCCACGTCAGGCGTTTAAGCCGCCCCAGGGGTAAAACGGCCCTGTTTAAGCCGCCCCAGGGGTAAAACCGGCCTGTGCCTCCCGCCCGGGGTCGTGGATGTGCGGTTTGATCGTGTCGAGCGACACGCCCGGGTCAGTTGATGTCCCGTGCTTGTGTCGCGCGACACGCCCGGGTCTGTTGGTGTCCCGGGCTTGTGTCCCTCAGTGGTCGGCGGCGCAGGGTGCGGCGTGCGCCGCGTCCACCCAGTGCGCCACGCGCAGGCGTCCCGAGGGTGAGCGCTCAACGCGCCCCCAGCGCGCGATGTGGTCGGCCGGAACGCGCCGGCTGATGCGCGCGCCTTCGGAGGTGTCGTCCTCGCGCCAGGTCGGTACGCCGCGGATCTCGTAGACCCACCCGCCTTCCCCGGCGTCCGCCGCCGCCCCACCCTGCCCGCTCGGGTCGGCGGGGAGGACGTGCACGTGCAGGGAATCGTCCCCCTCGAGTCCATCCCGCAAGACCCGCTCTGGGGGGGCCCAGTCCTGCCGTAATAGCCGCCTTCAAAGTCGTCGGGGATGGCGCCGGACGGGAGCGGGCAGAACGCCGGGCGGGCTTGCTCGGGTTCCTCCAGGACCGCAAGGTAGGGCATGGCATTGTCGGGACGGTTGCGGAAGTGGCGGACGAGGTGGTAGCTGCTCGCCGCGAAATCGCCGGCGACGGCCACCGCCGCCAGGGCGGTGGCGGCCGGGTTGGCGTGCGCGGCGATCATGATGGCGCCGGCCAGTCCAAGCGCATCCGTCGCAACGTGGGCCACGTCCACGGCACGGTCGGAGGATGTAGCATCTGGATCGGCCACTGGTGCGTCGCGCAAGATCCACGTCGAGCAGCAGCGAGATGCCCCGCACAAAGGGGAAGAACCCAGCCTGCGCGGCCTGGGCCACGGGTTGGGGCACACCGCCAACGACCTGATCGTGGAGCATTCCAGCCGCCTGGCGAAACGCAAAGGAGGGATCCTCGTCGACGATTCCCGAGACCTGCTCACGGCCCATCGCGAAGAGACTGTGCACGGCCTCGGTCCGGTGCCCGGGCTTGTACGCGGAAAGCGGCGTGGCCGCAAGGGGAGCGGTTGCCGTCTTATGGCCGGTTACCAGCCGTTGCCCGGCTGCTTGCGAAACACGTGGCCGATCTCCCCGGGAGGGGGTCCCCAGACCTGCGACCCGTTCGCGTCGTAGCCGAGGTCCAGGCTGGTCAGGGAGTCCGGGGTGAGAACCACGGTGGAGCTGGCCGAGCACGCGCCGCGGAAGGTGTTGGCGCAGGCGCCGTCGGCGCCGGCGCTGCCCACGAAGGTGGCGTCACCCACCCGAGTCCATTGCAGATCGCAGCCGGTCATCTCGTGCAGGCGGCTTGCGTCCAGCCGGCGCAGTCGGCCCGGTTGCTGGTGGGCGTTGATGAGGTCTTCGGGATGATCGATTGCGTAGATCTTGTTGACCAGCTCGCCGTTCTCCCGAGTCACCTGGTAGACGCGCTGGCGGTAAGGCTGCTGCGGCGTGGCGGCGGCCGCCTGCTCGACGTAGAACACCTCTCCGCCGCCCAGGTCGACCGACGGGGCCGGCACGATGTGCATCTCCGCGGCAAGGTGGCGGTACTTGCTGCCCCGCGCGGCGTCAGCGCTCACCTGTTCGAGGGTGTTGTAGTCGCCCGGCAGCATGTCCGCGACCTGCTCGAGGTCGACGTCGGCGGCCGGCAGCGGAGCGGGCGACACCGGAGCCGGCCGCCCGACCTCGTTGCGCACCGCCTGAAACGCGTCACGAACCAGCCGGCCGGCCTCCACGACGGTCAGGCGGACGAGCCCCACCGGACGGTCCATTACCACCTTGAACCCCAGCACCCCGAGGCTGGCGACCGCCAGCACCGTGCCGATGATCGGGTTGGGTGCCAGGGCGGCCGCGGTGGTCAGCCCGCCGGCCGCCATGTGGAGGGCGCCGTCAAGCACCTGCCGGGTGTTGTCGGTGCGCATCCCTTCCCGCAACTCGCCGAAACCGCTGATCGCGGCGAGGGGCCCGGTGATGCCCCCGGCGAGGCGTCCAGCGAAGCCCGGGATGACCCGCGAAAGGGCGCTGGTTGTGCCCAGAAACACATCGCGCTCGATGCTGGCGGAAGACTTGAGAAGCGGGGAGAGTCCCACGGGTGTCGTGGCGGACGAGGTGGCGGAAATCATGGAGCGGTGCTCACTTTCAGACAAATCTCCGGCCCAGGGTAGGCCCCCCGCGTGAGTGGTCGGTGAGAGGCGCGTGAAAAGGGGAAGACGTTGTGAACGGTTTGTGAACGGTCGGGCGCCGCACGGCTTATCGCGGCGGGAGTTGAGACGCTTGCCAGCAATGTGCCACTCGCAACTGTTGGCCGTGGCGCAAGTAGCTTCGCCTTACGGGACAACGACTGACCCGGGCGTGTCGCGCGGCACCTCGGTTGCCGACTCGACCATCGGGCGATCCATCCAGCGAGCGGCCGGCTCCTCGCCATAGGTGCCCGCCCGCTGCGCCGCCTGCCCCAGGCGCCGGCCGGTAAGCCCGGCCGCCACGGTCAATGCCAGGCCAAGGGGTGGGGACAGGTGCCAGGCACGTGCCGCAAGCCCGCCGCCGAGGGCGCCGCTGGCCCCGCCCAGGAAGCGAAAGGGCCAACCGTAGTGGGAGCCCTCAGTGGATTCACTGGCGGTGGTCGACTGCGGGAGAGTCACCGTGCGTGGCCCGTCGATGAGGCCGTGGGCGTCCAGGTGATCCGGCAGCAGCGTGGGCACGAACGCCATGGGGCTTTCCAGCGGGATCGCGAGCAGCCTCTCCGGCACGCGCCGGGCCGGGGGCAGGCCGGCGTTGATGAGGCGCAGGGCGCCCAGGTTGCAGTTGTTGACGAAGGTGTGGTAGCGCTCGTCGTCCCGGGCCCGCACTGCTTCCTCGAGGGCATTGCGCAACATCGCCTCCTTTTCCGGCCCGGTAAGGGCAAGACGATAGCGCATCAGCCGATGCTGTTTCACCAGGCAGGCCTTCTCCACCGTATCGCGCCAGGTACCCACCTGGTAGATCACCGGAAAGCCACCGTGCAGGCCACGTTGCATGTCGAACTTTTCGCCTTCCCGCAGGCGGACCTCCACCGATACAACCAGCCCCTCGGCGTCGTCGCGGCCGCGAGTCCGGACGGCGCCGGGCTCGGAGAACGAAAAGTAGAGGAGCGCATGGGAGGCCACCCGCTCCGGTGGAAACGGCTCCAGGACGAAGAACACGTCCTGGACGCGGCGCGGATCCACGGTCGTGTCGCGGAAGTCGCCCAGGTAACCACGGCCACTCTCGTCGGTCCGCAAACCCCAGCGCACGTCGCCCAGGCGGTAGCTGCCATCCGCGCCGCGCTTGAGCAGGCGGGTGGGCCGCTGGTGCGCCTGCCAGGGCGCCGCGGAAGGCTCAGGCTCGAGGTCGGCGGCCGGAGCGGAAGGCTCAGGCTCGAGGTCGGCGGCCGGAGCGGAAGGCTCAGGCTCGGGGTCGGCGGCCGGAGCGGAAGGCTCAGGCTCGAGGTCGGCGGCCGGAGCGGATTGCGCCCGCGCCGCCTGCAACCCCGCCGGCACTCGAGTCGGGGCCCTCCGGCCAGCGGCCCCGACCGCGTCCCGGGAGGAGAACGCGCGGTCCACCCGACGACTGGCTTCGTGCCCCACCAGTGTCGCGGCCACGCTGCCGGCCAGGGCTCCAAGGCCCGCCCGCTCCGCGCCGGCCGTCGCCATCACCG
>VGFD01000073.1 GCA_016868975.1 Armatimonadota bacterium
GATGGCTTGAGTGTCATTCGAATTTTGCCCATGAATCGTAGTCACACCCGGTGGACGCGGATGGCAACCAGGGGTGCGTTGGGTGCGCCAGGGGCCGGCGTGCCGCCCCGAAAAAGCCGCCGATGAATTTGCGGCCCGAAGGGTTACCCCGCAGCCTTGTGATGGGCGATCACCTGGCCGGCCAGCACTCTTGGCGGGCCGTCCATGAGGGCGGCGACGTGCTCTGCCACGTAGTCGGCTGCCAGGTGGTTGGAGTTTTCGGCGCTCTCCTTTGACTGAAAAATGCTCACTGATACCCACGTTCCGTCGCCCGGAGACGTTGCATAATAAGCGATGAACTCGGGCGCGGTGGAGATAAGCGGCACGAATTCCTCGTTGACCCGCCGGGTGACTTCGTCGGCCTGCTGCGTCTTGTACTGTCGGATGCTCATGTGCATGGTCTGACCCTCCTTATGTGGTGCCTGATTTCCCAGCACGCTCCAGGAACGCATCCTTCGCCAATGAGCCAGAAAGTACCGCTGGCCACGACGCCTGGGCGAGCCACGGCGCAATCTAAGTGGCGCGCGACACAAGTAGGGTCGCCTTCCGGGACGAGGACTGACCCCGGCGTGTCGCGCGGCACGATCAAACCGATTTGGGGCATAGTGGTCCGCGACACAGTTGAAATCATGAAAGTTAGGCCGCCATTTTCGGTGTTATGGTCGGGGTTTCGCTGTTGGGCAAGCTGATGACCTCGCTCACGCCGTATTTTCGCTGGAGGTCGGTACTCGTGTAGGTCCATGCAATAGGGTGGGCGCCCTGGTTGTAGAAGTCAATGTAGCCGAGGATGCGCTCGGCCGCCGCGACAGTGCTGGGGAAGTTGTTTGGCGTGAGCGCCTGAGCCTGCAGGATGCCAAAGAAGATCTCGATCTGGTTGAGCCACGAAGAGCGCACAGGAAGCCAGTGGACGATTACGTTCACGTGGGGAAAGTTCTCGCTGAGCCAGGTCTCCAGGTACTTGGGGCGGTGCGTCGAGCCGTTGTCGAGGATCAGGTGGATTGTGTGCTTCCCGTGCTCGACGGCGTCCGTGATAAGTGCCACGAGGAAGTCAGCGAACTCGCGAAAGGTCTTGCGGGCAGAGACCTTCCCGAAAACCGTACCCGTTGCCACGTTGAGTGAGGCGATGAGGTTGACCGCTCCGCGCCGTGCGTATGTGTGCTGCACGTGCGCAGGCTCGCCGGCGCCGGTCGGGGTATGAGTGGCGTGCTGCCGCGCCTGGATGGAGGTCTTCTCGTCGGCAGAAAACACAACCTCGCCCGGTGCGAGTCGGCCCTTGGCAACACGCTCATAGAGGTCGAGGACGTCGCAGGCCCTCGGCAAGAATTTGGTCAGGTCCTTTGGAGTGATCCAACTTCTTTACCGCCAGGGCTTTAGTTTTTCAGCCTTGAGCCAGCGCGCCACGGTACGAGCTGAGATCGAGAGAACGACTTCAACCGTGACGAGCAGTCTCGCGATGGTCGCAGCGCTGAAGCGACTGACAGGCGCGTTGACCTTCTTCACTGCACCATCGCCGTCTGCGACTCGCGCGTCCGTGGCAGGTGAATTCCCTGCTTCTTGTTGCGGCTCGCCCTTCACGACAACCTCGCCACCAGGAAGTTGACAGGCAAGGTGCGTGGCGGCGGCGCGAACTTTAGGGGGAAAAAGAGCGCCGTCGGCCGGAACGTGGGCGATCGGACAGGCTGTCACAGCGCCTCTCCAGAAAGTCCTTTCTCCATATGGATACAGTTCGGGGATCCACGTCGACCTTCTCAGCGATCTCGACGTTGCGCGCTCCCGCCGCTGCCATAAGGATAGCCTTGGCGCGTACCACCTCGACGTAGGGCGCGATCCGCCGACTTACTTGCTCCTCAAGGAATGCTCGCTCGCCATCGGTGAGCGCAATCTTCAGGGAAGGATGAACGCCACGCACGGGCATGTGCTCCAGATAAGATTCACGCTTGTTGGCGCTAAGGTCTCATTCCGGGTACATATTGAAATTCCTGCAATAAAACCAGCTCATTTCATGATGGGACTTGCGCCGGGGACCACTTAGTGGCCCGCGCCCGGGGCTCCAATTCATGATCAGACTTGCGCCGCGGATCACTAAGGTCATCTCACGCTGCGCCATTACCAATTCCCGACTTGCGTGTGGTCTCCCGCACGATGCCACTGATGAACGCGCGCGCCTCGATTGGGGCACCGGGCAGCATGGCCGGAACAAAGAACTGCGCGGCGAATACCGGCGACTCGTCCTTGCACAGTTTGCGCAGAACGCGCTTCCCGAATCCTTGCGCGCGCTCGTTCTCCGCTCTCTGGTGTTGATTATACGCCTCCTCGGATGCGAAAACGCTGACTTCCTCGGCGACCGCCCCCACGAAAAGGTCTACTTCCTTGTTGGGCGCAATTGCTGTCGCGGGCAATACCTGTGTCCGCGAGTTGCACCGCGAGCGGGAAGGGCGTCGCTCCTTCTACATTGCGGTTCTCGCAAACAATCCCGGTGCACGGATCGTCAAAAGAATCAGTCACGAGCACACGCTGAGCGGGTTGGCGTAAACAACTCGACCTCGCTGAACTCCCGGTCGATGCGAAAGTGTCCCCATACTCCGTTGACGCCCGGCCCCCGAGCCGCCGTGCCTTTCGCCCCGGACAGGACGTCGTCCATCGCTTCGTCCCTATCCGGCAGCCCGACCGCGGAATTCGCGGTGCTTCGCGGGGTGGCGCCCGCCTTCCCCTCAGCCGTTTGCCGCGCGTACCACAACGTTGACGAGGTCGTCCACCGTGCGGATCTCCTGCTCGTGCTCCGGGCCGATCACCACCTTGAAGCGGTCTTCCACCGCCACCAGCAGCGCGAGGCGCTGCATGGAGTCGAGCAGCGCGGACAGATCGCCGTCGGGGAGCGGGCCCTCGTGGCGCAACTCCTTGCGGGCAATTTCCGCCAGCGCCGCGCGGATCTCGTCGGGCGTCACCATTCCAGCAATACCAGCTCCGCGCAGAAGCCCGGCCCCATGGCCATCATCAGCCCCCGCGCCCCGGGACTCGGGGACTTGCGGCGCAGCGTCTCGTGGAGCACGAACAGCACCGAGGCGCTGGACAGGTTTCCGTGCGCGCGCAGGCAGTCCCAGGTGACGGCGAGGTCGTCGCGCGTCAGCCCGAGCGCCTCTTGAAACGCCTCCAGGATTTTCGGACCGCCTGGATGGCAGACCCACAAATCGATGTCCGAGCGCTTTACGCCATGATCCCGCAAAAAGTCGTCCACGTTCGCCGGCACGTTGGCCCGTACCAGATCCGGAATGGTCGGGGCGAGCAAGACTTGAAACCCGGAATCCTGCACCTCCCAGCCCATCACCCGCTCAGTGTCCGGATAAAATACGCTGCGCGTTGCCACCACCCGCGGGCCCCCACCTCGCACGCCGCGGCCCACCACCGCCGCGGCGCCGTCGCCAAACAATCCGCTGGACACCAGATTGGCCACTGACAAATCGTCTTTTTGCAGCGTGAGCGAGCACAATTCCAGGCAGATCAGAGCCGCCGCGTGCTCCGGCCATCCCCTCATATAATCAAACAGCCGCGACACGCCGGCCGCGCCCGCCACGCAGCCCAGTCCGAAAATGGGGATGCGCTTGACGTCCGCCCGCATTCCCATGCGGTTGACCAGGCGCGCATCGATGGAGGGACTGCACACCCCGGTGACGGTGGTCAGGTAGATTGCGTCCACCTCGCGGGGCGCCATTCCGGCCGCGTCCAGCGCGGCGCGCAGCGCCTTCTCGGCGAGCAGCGTGCCCGCCTCGATGAACGCGTCCGTGGTGGCCTTCATCCCCTGCAGCGTCGCATAGTCCTCCATGGGGAGCACGAGGTGCCGCCGCTCCACCATCACCGCGCGATGCAGCGCCTCAACGCGCTCGGTATTGTGGTGGCGCCGTCCCCACACCCGCTTGAAGGCCGCGATCAGCTCGGCCTGGTCATACGCATGCGGCGGCAGCGCGGTGCCGACGCCCGCGATCCTCATCAGTGAACCCTCAAGACGAAAGGAGCGGTAACCACCTTGCCGGCTCCATCCGCAAATTGCACCCAGACCTTGTACAGCCCCGCGTGCGGCGGCTTGATCTCGAAGCGAAGCGCCTTGCCGGGACCGTCGAGCACGTGCGCGTGGGCGAAGTGCGCGCCGTCCTCGCAAATTGCGATGAGGTGGCCGCGAGCGCCCAGAAACGGACGCAAGTCGTTCACCGGCTCCCCGTTGCGGAGCGCGACGAAGCTCAGCATGGCTTCGTCTTTCGCGCGCGGCGCGCGCGGCATGACGTGCATGGCCACTTCCATTCCACCGGCCAGCACCGCGTCGGTCTCGGTGGGACGCAGCGCAGCGGCCGGACCGGCAGGCCCGGCCACGTCCACCGTCTCGCGGAAAACCTGGGTGCCCGCGCCGCGCGGCGTGAAGTCCGCATAGACGTAATAGGTGCCCCCGGTGGGGAACGTGTGCCGCAGGCGCAGCGCGCCGTTCTCCTCCAAAACCGGATGCACGTGCTTGAAGTGCGACAGATCGCCGCGCACGACGATGACGTGCATCGGCCGTTCGTGGACAATTTCCAGGTCGACGGCGTTGCCGTCGACCCGCGGCTGGAAGGTGAGCGTGGTCGGATTGCCGGCGCGCGGAGTGCCGGCCGCGAAGATCAAGGACGCGTTGTCGTCGTGCATGCGGTCGCCGCGGTCCTTGATCAACGCCATGCCGCACTGCGGACAGGCTCCTGGCGCGCTGCCCCCGGCGTGCGGATGCATCGGGCACGCATAGGCCGGCGCGGGGAGGGCGGGATTGCGCATGCCGGGGACTTCGGCCACCCACGGCTCGAACTCCACCTCGCTGCCGCGGCCGTCGTGCTCAACGCGCAAATGCGTCTCGAATACCGTGCTGGCCTCCAGAAAAGGCGCGGCGGCTCGGAAGTGCGCGATGCCCTCCTCCCCGACGTCCACCGGCGTGAGGGGCAGCAGCGTGGACCGTCCGCCGGCCCGGACCACCGCGCTGGCAGCGGTGGCGCGCAACGGGGCCGGCGTGTCTTCGTGGAGTTTCCAGAAACGCACCTCGAGAACTCCATTTTCAAACACCAGTTCGCCACGCCGCTGGCCAATCTGGGCGACGAGTCCCTGGTTGGGCCCGGGCCTGGGATGGCGCACGTTGCCAAGATACCAGGGCAACCCCTCGTTGTAGGTCAACAGCACCAGGCCGAGCAGCGCCATCATCGAGGGCACCGCCCAGCGCGCGGCCGGCACGTGCGTTTCGTAAAGCTTGAGAAATCCGATGCCGAGGGCGAGCAGGCCGAGCACGCAATGGTGCAGGTACACCCCCACCGCCACGTTGGAGTAGGGCGCAACACTGTGAATGTGGGTCAGCAGCAGCGCCCCGCCGATAATGGCGAGGACCGCCATTACCCGGTTCTGGTAGGCCACTCTGATGTGGATCTCGGCCTTGCGCTTCATCATGGCCAGGCCGAAAATGATGAGCAGCGTGGCGATCACCTTGTGCAGCAATACTTCCTTGTCGGTGATGGGCAAAATGTCGGACAGCGGCCAGGAATCCCAGTCGCTGAAAATCCACAGGAATCCCCCCCCGCCGATGAAGAGAATCGGCACCACCCATTGCAGCGCCATCAGCGGCGCGCGGCCGCTCCCGGCCATCAGCAGCAGGAAGGCGACGGCCAGCACCACGCCGCCGAAAATATTGTGCATCCAGTCCGAGTATAAAATCCCCTGGAGGGGCTGCTGGGTTTTCAGGATCCACAGATCCTCCGGCGTCGGGGCGGCCCACGCGGTGACGTTCTTCACGCTCGCGCCGTAGGAATAGACGACTTCTCCGCCCAGGTAGCCGGTATAAATCAAAAGCCCGACGGCCAGCGCGCCCACCGTGAGATATGCCCGCGCCGGCCTGACGAACAGCCGCGTCGCGGTGAGCGCGATAAAAATCCAGGTGGTGGCGATGGCCGCGAACTCGTGCAGCTCCATCGGCTCGTTCGGCGTGCCGGCCCGCGCCGCGAACATTTCCGCGAAAATTCCGGCCAGAAACGCCGGAAGGGCAAACAACGTACCCACCAGCATCAGCAGGCGCGCGGTCCAGGCGCAGCGCTCGTCCTTGCGGACGACGCCCACCGCGTCCAGCACCAGGGCCAGAGGCCAGAGCACGAGTGGAAAGTGTACCAGAATGGGATGCAGGCCGCCCATCATGCGGCCCAGGGCTACGGAATCCATGTCACACCGCGCAGTTTACGACAATTTTTTGATCGACCGCGTCTTGCGCCCGCAGGGCCAGCCGCAAACCCTCCAAAATATCCTGGGGCGATACGGCTGGCGTGGCCAGCGGATTTCGAATGGCGCGCACCAGTCCGTTGAGCGCGCCACGCAGCGCGGCCAGGTAGCCTTCAAGGGGCGGTCCCTGGGAGAGGGGAACGCGCATCAACGGCTCGCGCGGCTGCGTGTCATCCAGCGGCGAAGCCTCCACGCGCTCCAGCTGGCGTCCGAGCATGCCGGCCAGCTGGCCGGCGGCCTCCGCGGACATCCCCTCCACGTCCATGTGGCTGGGGATCCAGCCGTGCAACGCGATATTCGCCTCCTCGAAGGAAAGGCGGAGCGCGGTCACATCCTCGCGGGTCTGCTCCTGGTAGAGGTGGTAGAACGAGGCCAGCACCTCGTTGGGATATTGCACGTTCACCAGCGCGCCGTCCGGCTCTCCATCCGCGGTGGTGTGCGCGACCCCGGCCACCGACAGCGGCGGCGCCGCCAGCAAGTGATTGGCCAGATCGAAGAAGTGCAGTCCGCCCTCCGCGAGAAAACCGCCGCTGCGCTCGCGATCCCAGGCCCAGTGGTCGACCGGCAATCCGCGCATGCTGATGTGATTTTCCACCCCGAGATAGGTGAGGCGGCCCAGCGTGCCTCCCTTGACGAGCAACCGCAGCACGCGGTAGGCGGGCACGTAGCGCAGCGGCAGGTTGGCCGCCACCTGCAAGCCCTGAATGCGCGCCATGGTGACGACGGTGGCCGCCTGGTCGAGATCCGCGCCAAGCGGCTCGGCGGTGAAGACGTGCTTGCCGGCGCCGATGGCGGCCAGCGCGTGGGCCGCGTGCAGGAACGGCGGCGTGACGATGGCCACGATGGAGACGCGGGGGTCTTCGAGCAGCTGATCAATGGTGCGGCATGGACGCGCGGCCCAGCGGCGAGTCGCGGCATCCAGCTTCTCGCCGCGCGCGTCGGCGATGCCGATCAGGCGAACCTCCGGCAGCCCGCTGACGGCTTCCATCACGCGGTTTCCGAAGCTGCCGCAACCAATCACGCCCACGCCGAGAACGCCGCTCATCGGCGACGAAACTTCCCGCGCCGAGGTCCGGATCCTTCAAGAAAGGTGCCGGCACAGCCGGCGCCATCTCGGGTTGCGGCCTGCTTCCAGCGGTTCACCGCCCTGGGGAGTCGGGCTCGGAAGAAAAGCGCCGGCCACCGCTCAGAGGCGGGCTCGAAGCGCGGTCAGGATGGCCGGCACGATCTCCACCGCGTCGCCCTCCAGGCGCACGTCGGCCACCGAATCGTGCTCCGTCTCGCCCTGGTTGATCACCACGTAGCGGGCGCCGTGCTCGCGCGCCGTCAGCGGCACCGACGCGGCCGGGTGAACCGAGAGCGTGGAGCCGATGGCGAGGGCCACGTCGGCCTCTTCGGCGGCGGCGAAGGCGAGCATCAGGTCTTTGCGCTTCAAGTCCTGGCCGAAGGAGATGGTGGCCGTCTTGAGCAGGCCGCCGCAGTGGCAGCGCGGGCAGCGGCGCGTGCTTTTGAAGGCTTCGAAAGCGGTCTCGGGATCGGTGCGCTCGCCGCACGACAGGCACTCCACCAGGCGGTTCGTGCCGTGCAGTTCCACGATGCGATCGGGATGGTTGCCGGCCGCGTGGTGCAATCCGTCGATGTTCTGGGTGACCAGCATCTGCAGGCGGCCCATCTCCTCCAGCGTTACCAGGGCGTGGTGCGCCGCATTGGGACGCGCGTCGCGAAAGCCCTCCCAGCCCTCGAGCTTGAAGTCCCAGTGCTCGACGCGCTTGCCCTCGTCGCGCAGGAACTCGCTGTAATAGACCGGCTGGCGGCGCTGCCAGACCCCCTGCGGGCCGCGAAAATCGGGGATGCCGGAGCCCGTGGAGATACCGGCGCCGGTAAACACCAGGACGTACTTCGCGCGGTGGAGCCAGGCCGCCACTTGTTCAACAGCATCCATTGTCGGGAAAGTCATCGTTCCGATGATTGGGAATGTTGCGTCCAGATTCCTCCGGAACGGAGCCCGTGAGGCGTGCGTCGAACCGCCCGTTGTGTGGATGCAGCGGACACTCTTCGTGTTGGGGATGCTCGCGTGGCTGGCCGGTCCGGCCCGCGCGGGCGACGAATGGCTGGCCGGCCAGAAGAAGTTCCACCAGCTCAAGGACAAAGCGGCCGTCGACCGCCTGCTCGCGGACCTGCGCAAACAGTATCCCGATTTCGTCGCGCGCCTGCGGGCGGTGGCGCTGCTGCGGGTAGGAACGCCTTACGTGCTGGGCTGCCTCGGCGAGGAGAAGGGACCCGACGCGCAGCCGGTCTTCCGCCTCGACCTTTCCGACTGCACGGTGCACGTCCTCACCTCGGCGGCGCTGGCCCACGCCGCCTCGTACGCCGAAGCGCGGGGCTGGATGACGCGCCTCAACTACTATCCCGCGCCGGGCCGCGATCCGGTCAGCTACGCGAATCGCGTGCACTTTACCGAAGACCGCTTGCAGACCTCGGCTTATTTCAAAGACGTGACCGCGCGCGTGGCGCCGGCTGCCGCGCTCGAGTCCCGCACGCTCACGCTCAATCGCAAGCGTGACGGGAGCGCGTTGCTCGAAATCCCCTGGGAGAAAAAAATCACGGTACGATATATTCCGGCGGCGAAGCTCAACAAGGCGATGCTCGACAGGCTGCCGGTGGCGGCCGGCGTGGCGTTCATCCGCGAAAAGGACGTTCCGCTGGGCCTCATCATCGGGCACGAGGGGATGGTCATCGACCGCGGCGACCTTGTCCACGCGGATTCCATCTCCAAGCGGGTGCAGCGCGTGTCACTGCTGGAGTATGTGAAGAAGAATTCCGACTGGTTCGACGGAGTCGTCTTGTACGAGTTCCGCTGAGCCTCCGGTAATGGTAATGTAACAACGCGCCCTTGAGCCGCCACGCCTGCCGTTGCGATGAATCCGGACGGATTTCCGCGACCTCGGGCCGCCAGGCTTCGCGCCCGGACGCGGATGCTCCCGCAGGACCCGGCCCCGCGCGGCTGCAAGACGGCGGCTCGCGAAGAGGTGCGGCGTACGTCTTCGCGAATCGAGAGGCGGAGGGTTGTTTGTGGTAAGAATTGCGCGCGTCCTGCTGGCTGCCCCGCAAAGTTTTAAGTTGCGGGGGGAGTAAGTGAGCATGCGCCGCGCCGCCGTGCTGGCCGTCACCGTCGCCCTGGCGATCGGGCTGGTGGCCGCGCGGCCGCGGGCCGTGGAGATCTCCCCCTACCTCGCATTCGGGGCGCTGCCGGCCCTGGGCATCCACCAGATCGAATTGCTGCGGACCTACGTCAATCGAGACGTCGACCTCACCCTGGGCTACAACCTGCTGGCGGACTTTGAGTTCCGCCGGGCGATTCCGTTTCTGGAGCGCGCCGCCGCGCGTTCCGGGGCGCCGCTACGGCTGCGCAGCGAGGCCAACACGTTTCTTGGCTACGCCTATTTGAACTTGCGCGAGCCGGCCCGGGCCATCCAGCATCTGGAAGCCGCCATCCGCGAAAACCCGGCCAACGAAATCGCGCACTTCTACCTGGCCAACGAGCATTATCTGGACGGCAAGCCGCAGTCAGTGAAGGAGGAATTGCTGCGAGCGGTACGCATTCGCCCCAGTTTTGTCTCGGCGCTCCGCATGCTGGCCGAGACCTACCGAGACGAGGGAAATCTCAGCGAGGCTATCGCGCGCTACGAGCAGATCGTGAAGCTGCTTCCCAACTCGGGATATTTTCGCTACCAGCTCTACAAAGCATACGCTGACGCCGGCCGCTGGCGGGACGCCCAGGCCGACCTGCAGGAGTTGATCCGCCTGGAGCCGGCCTTCGCGCTCAATTATTATCGCCTGGGGGAAGTCAACCTCAAGCTCGGGGACGAGCCGGGCGCGCGGGCGGCTTTCCAGCGTCTCACCGAAGTCGGTGGCAGCGCCTTTGATCACCTCGCGTCGCTGGGCGCCGCGCGCATCCACCTGGCGCGCAACGAGCTGGATCTGGCCCACGCGGCTGCCCGCCGGGCGCTCGACATGCGTCCCGACAACCACGAGATACGCGAAACCATCCGCGCCATTGAGGAGCGCGGGCGCGAGCAGCAGCTCGAATTCGCGCGCCGCGCGGCGGCCGTCGGAGCGACGGTGGTGCTGATGGCGGCGCTGGCCTGGGCGTTGCTGATGGCGCAGCGGCGCAAGCAGGTGCTGGCGGTGATGTCACGCTTCACGCAACAGGCCGAGCGAATTTACGAGCAGGACGAGCTCGCGGATTTCATTCTCAAGTTTTTTGCCGAGCTGCTCGCGCGCCCGCGGGGAATGATGCTCACCTTCAACCGGCAGAGCCACGTGGTGGCGAGCGGGCGGGCGGCCGGCATGGAGGGAGTCGAGCCGCCGCGCCTGCACATCGTGACCGGGAACGAGGTGACCCGCTGGGCGTCCCGCTCGCGCGGTCCCGCGTATCGCGTGGATCAGCTTGATGCGCAATTCGAGGAGGTTTTTCCCACGCTGGCGGATCGCCTGCGCGGGACCGGCTTCGAGCTGCTGCTGCCGCTGCACGAGAAAGCGTCTTTCCTTGGATTTATCGCGCTTGGTCCGGCTCAGAGCGGCCGGCGTGCACAGGCCGACCGTGACGTGCTGGAGCCGCTGGTCACCAGCGCGGCGCAGACGCTGGAGACTCTTTATCTGTACGAATCGTCGATGCTCGACGAGGGCACCGGTCTCAACAACAAGCGGTACTTCAAACAACAGCTCGCCACCGAGGTGCGCCGCGCGGACCGCTACCAGCAGCCGTGCAGCCTGCTGGCGCTGGACCTGGACAACTTCAAGAAAATCAACGACGTGTACGGACACGCCCAGGGCGATCAGGTCCTGAGAGAATTGGGCACCGTGGTGCGCCACGCCATTCGCGAGGGGATCGACACGGCGGCGCGCACCGGTGGCGAGGAGTTTTATTTAATCCTGCCGGCCACCAGCGCCGAGCGCGCGGAAACGGTTGCGGAGCGCCTCCGACAGGCGGTCGAGGAGCACGCGTTCAGTGGATTCACGCGTCCCCTCAAGGTCACGGTGAGCATCGGACTGGCCACTTATCCGGAGCACGCAAGCGGCGAGCACGACCTGGTGCGGCGCGCTGACACAGAGGTGTACCGCGCCAAGCGCGCCGGAAAAAACCAGGTGTGTGTCGCCGCCGAGACGGGCGAAACGGCCGACGCGGAGGCGCGCCTGCCGCGTCTGCACACGCTGGAAAGCCGCTACGACAACTTGAACATCTTAGACGAGCAGACCAGCCTGCGCAATTTCACCTATTTTTCCATGCGGCTGCGCGAGGAGATCAAGCGGGTGGCGCGCTATCGGTTCCCGTGCTCGCTGCTGGCGCTGCGGCCCGCCGTGGAGCTGCCGGACGAGCAGCGCACGCTGGTCTTAAAACAGCTCGGCGTGCTCCTGCGCGAGTCGCTGCGCGAGGGGATCGATACGCCCGCCCGTCTGGAGGGAGACGACATCGGTGTGATTCTCCCGGAGACGCCGTTTGAGAACGCGACCCGCCTGGCGGAGCGACTGCGCGGCATGATTGCGGCGCGCACCTTTTATCCCCTGACCGAGCCGCTGGCGGTGGTGATGGGCGTGGCCGCTTATCCTCAGTGCGCCACTTCGGACAACAACCTGCTGGAGGTCACCATGCTCGCGCTGCGCGGTGCCCAGCACGGCGCCGGCCCGGTCGTGCAGGCGCCAATGCTTCCGGTACCTTAAGGGAAACGGCCGGCTGCCGATGTACCAGTTGAGGATCCCCCCACGGGGGTCCAGGGGCGCCGAAGGCGACTCTCCTGGATCAAATCCCACGGTGGGTCCTCGCAGCAGGACGGGGTCACGGACCTCGGCCGAGGAAATCGAATCGGGCTGGACCTTTCGAGGAAGCCCCTCAACCGCCGAATGACAGAGGCGGTGTCCTGTCGGACGCCCACGCGTCCGACAGCCTCGTGCCGGCCATGGCCCTCCCGAGCGGGAGGCTCAACACGGTTTCGCTCAACACCAACTTCGGTGGCTTGCGCTCCGGCAACGCGATGTTCCAGAACAGCCGCGCGCTGCAGATCGCGATTGAGCGTCTGGCAACCGGCACGCGCATCAATCGCGCCGCCGACGACGCGCCCGGCGTCTCCCTTCGGGATCGCTATCAGGCGCAGATGAACGGCCTGGAGGAAGGCATCCGCAACATCCAGACCGCGCAGACGCTGGTGCAGGTGGCGGAGAGCGCCCTGGACCGCATGACGGAGGCGCTGCAGCAAATGCGCGCGCTCGCCGTGCGCGCCTCGGACGACAATCTCAACGACGCGGATCGGCAAAATATCCAGAACCAGATCCGACTGCTGCTCGGCGAATTGCAGGACCGTGCCAGCACCACTTCTTTCAATGGCCGCAAGCTGCTTGACGGATCGATTTCGGATCCGCAGCCGCACCGTCTCGCGCGCGTGTTGACCCAGACGAACACCTTTCTGGCCCAGGGAACCTCCCTGGTGGCGGCCACCGTGGTCAATCCGGGATCCGACATGGCGCTGGGCGGCGCGCCCGGCGCCGTCTCCCAGGGCACCTACCAGGTGAAGCTGGTGTACAATACCACGGTGCCCGACCAGGTGGACGCCGTCGTTTATTTTTCCGACGGCAGCGGAAACGTGGACGCGGTCCCGGTTTCCACGCTGCCCAACGTGAGCACGGCGGCGCGAAGCTACAACGCCGGCGGCATCTCGTTCACCATCAACCAGTCGAGCACGCTGGACGTCGGGCTGACCTCCTTCGTGAAGGCATACACCTATGCGGAAAATTATACCAACAACCAGTCGCTGGTGTTTCAGTCCGGCCCCGACGAAGGACAGAACGTGCGCGTCGGGGTCGCCGACATGCGGCTCGACAGGCTCTTCCGGGTCAACAGCGACAACGGCGGCACCTATGACATTGCCGACGTCAGCGTGGATACCCAGATTGAGGCTCAGGATCTCATCGGTCAGCTCGACGACGCTCTCCAGTACGTCTCCGAGCAAAATTTGAAACTCGGCGCCACGCACAATTCGCTGTCGCGCCAGCTTACGCTGTCACGCGTGCAGCTCACCCACAATGCCGGCCAGTTTTCGCTCATCAACGACGCCGACATGGCCCAGGAAGCGATGAAGCAGAGCCGCAGCAGCATCCTGGTCCAGTCCGGCACCGCCATGGTGGCGCAGGCGAATTCCTCCGCGCAGTTCGTGCTGCAACTGCTGCGTTAAGGCTCCCCGGTTGGTGCGTCTGGAAGTATGATAGTTAGCAGTCAGACTTCCAGATAAGAATGCGGTAGTACGTGTTGGTTCACTAACTGGTTTCGGACTGCAAGAGGCGAGACGTCGAAGTGTTCGCCAGCCTCATCGAGCGCGGATTCGGAAAAATCTCCGTCAAGCCGTGCCTTCAGAGCACTAAGTGGGCAAAGAAACTCAGCGGCAAATGAGCGTTGGCACTTCTGTCGGACGGTTTTCAGATCTGTGGTTGGGAGCCAAGTTTCGGCCGCATTGGCAAGTAAGTGATCCGCCAAGAATCTTGCAGCCTCAAAGCGGACTCCGGTTTTGTTACGGCGCCGAAAGTTCAATCTCAACATGTTATCCTGAATTCGAATCGCCAATCCAACCGGTGGTGTGTTGTTGGCTATCGCTGGGCTGTTCTGGAGTTCCTGCACTGGCACCCCGAGGATGTCGCACAATTGCTGCGTGGAAACGGGTTGGTTGCCGAGTCCAAATGCTCTGCGCGCTGCTACGGCTGCGTGCCGCCCCTTGTCCCACGGTAGTAGTTGCTGTGTTTGGCTTCGCTTCAATACGCCCAGTAGATTTGGTGGGATTTGTGGGTTCGCCTCGAGTCCTCTTTGTGAGAGTTCGGTGATCTCTTTAATCTTTGCGTTTGGGTTGCGCCCGGCGCACGCTGGAGCGATTTCTTCGACGGCTTCTCGTCCTGCAGAGTTCGACAAGGTTAGGAGGTTGCGAATCGTGCTTTGCGGGGCTTCTTCCGGATCGTAACCGAGTTTTGCTTCAAGTATGCGAAGCGATTTAAGTTTGCTGTCTCGGCGTTCTTCTACCACTTCTTGCCACAAGTGATGTAATTCTGTTTGGGAGATTCCTTCGCTTGAAAGTCGTCCCAACACAAGATCTACGAAGGAATCGACTTCTGTCTCGAAGGCGTTTCCGGATAGTGATGTGTGGAATTCCTCAATGTAACGTACAGGTTCGTGATGGCTATCCACTGTTGACGAGCAAGCCACATCTACGTTGTCGTTGTCTGAGGCAAAGACAAGTGGTGGCCACAAATAGCCGTGCCCGGCTGAACGTAATTCATGCGAAAGTTGCCAGTCGACGGAGCGTCGGTTCTCCGCTGCGGGTTCCCATCGCAGTCTCCACCAGTTGGCGCTCAACCATAGTGCAAACTGGTAGGCGGATAATGCAACATGGGTTTGCACGGACTTGGACCACTCGTTTTCAACTCGAGTTGCAATGTGTTGGTTAATCGTTATCCTCAGCGAGGCGACTGTGTGCCCTGCTTCCGTTCGGAGTTGACAGACTTTCCCGGGGAAAATCCCCTGATTTGCTATGCCACCAGCCGCAGTAGCGGCTCGGCATCTGGCACACCTAGGTTCTGGGCCCGCTTTTCTGCTGGAGT
>VGFD01000074.1 GCA_016868975.1 Armatimonadota bacterium
GCGGCCTGCGTGACCGCAGCCCCAAGGTGCGCGAGGCCGTGCTGCGCGTCGCCATGGAGGACCGCCGTGAGATCTTCTTTCCCTCCGTGGTGCCGCTGCTGGTTGACCGCACCGAGAGCATCCGCTTCACGGCCAGCGCCTACGTGCGGCTGGTGGCCTCCCAGGACGTCAGCAGGGTGGCGCCCGTCCTCGACCTCGTCCGCGACGCGCGGCGGAGCCCGGCCGCCCGGGTGAGCGCCATCCGCTCGCTGCGCTATACCCATGACTTGCTGCCGGTGGCGGAGGCTCTGGTGGCGTGTCTGGACGATCCCCGAAAGATGATGCGCGAGGCGTCCGGCGAGGCGCTGGCTTTCTTCAAGTCGCGCGCCCGACTCTTACCGGACCTGGAAGTGCGGCTCGCGCCCGGGCGACCCGAGGATTTGCGGCTCTCGGCGCTGTGGGCCATCGCGCAGATGGATCTGCCGCAGGCGTTGCGCATCCTGGATCCGTTCATCGCGCACGTCGACCCCCGTTTTCAACGCGCGGCGGTGGCCGGGCTGGGACGCATCGGCGGCCCGGACCTTCGCAATCGCCTGCGCTTTTTGTGGGATGAGCGACGCACGGAGGCGCGCGCCGGGTTCAGCGGGCCGCTCGACCTGTGAACGTCCTGTTCGTCAGCGCTGAAGTGGCCCCACTGGCCAAGACCGGCGGCCTCGGGGACGTGGCCGGCGCCCTGCCCGCGGCGCTCCGCCGCCTGGGACACGACGTGCGCATCGCGATGCCGCGCTACAGCCACCTGGACCTGAGCCGCTACAACGTGAGTTACCTGCCGCACCCGATTGCGGTGCCCATGGGCTACGGGCGCACATTTCCCGCCTTCGCGTCGGGCTGCGCGTTCAGCGGCGGCACGCCGCTGTATTTCATCGGCAACGATCAATTCTTCAACCGCGGCCAGATTTACGGATATCACGACGACGACGGGCGCTTCAATTTCTTCTCGCGCGCGTGCCTGGAGCTTGCCAGGATGATCGACTGGCGCCCGGACGTGATCCACTGCAACGACTGGCACACCGCGCTGATTCCGAATTTCTTGAAGACGCTGTACTGGTATGATCCCTTCTGGGGGCCGACGGCCACCGTGTTGACCATCCACAACCTTGCCTACCAGGGGATCGCCGGCTGGGGCGCCCTGGAATTCGCCGGCCTCGCGCGCGAGGGATTTATTACCACCATTGCGGCGGAGCACGATTCCCATCTGAACATGATGGCGCGCGGGATCCTGTTCGCGGAAGCGGTGAACGCGGTGAGCCCGCGCTACGCGCGCGAGATTCTCACGCGGGCGTATGGCGAGGGTCTCGATCCCCTGCTGTGGATCAACCAGGACAAGCTCTTCGGCATCGTAAACGGGGTGGATTACGACGAGTGGAACCCGGAGATCGACGGCGCCATCGCGGCGCGCTACGGCGTGGCGTCCCTCGACGCGAAGGGGGCCAACAAGGAGGCGTTGCAGCGCGAGATGGGGCTGGCGGTTTCTCCGCGCGCGCCACTGCTGGGATTTGTCTCGCGTCTGGTGGATCAAAAGGGCGTCGACCTGATCGTCTCGACCATGGACGCGCTGCTGCGCGATTTCCCGGTGCAATTCGTCGCGCTGTGCAGCGGTGACAACCGCTATGAGCACTGGCTGTGGAACCTCGCCCAGCGGCATCCCGGGCGGGTGTCCGTGAGGCTGAAGTTCGACGCCGGGCTGTCGCGGCGAATTTACGCGGGCGCCGATATGTTCCTGATGCCCAGCAAATTCGAGCCCTGCGGCATCAGCCAGTTGATCAGCATGCGCTACGGAACCATCCCCATTGTGCGCCGCACCGGCGGACTCGCGGACACCGTGCAGGGCTTCAATCCCGACGACAACAGCGGCACCGGTTTCGTGTTCGACTCGTACGACGGCTACGGACTGTACTGGGCGGTGCAGCAGGCGGTGAAGTGCTACCTGGAGTTCCCGGATTCCTGGCGCGCCCTCCAGCAGCACGCCATGTCCCGCGATTTCTCGTGGGAGCGCTCGGCACGTCAGTACGTCGACATGTACAACTTCGCGCGGGAGCGGCGTCGGCACCACGCCATCGGGCGGCGTTACCCGTAAAGCCGCATGGCGTACAGGTGCGCGTCGGTACTGCCGTCCTTCCAGGCAAAGGTGTTGGCGCCGGTGCGTGGAACGGTTTCCTCGTGCACCCCGCAATCAAGACCACTGGCCCGATGGATCCGCAACTGGCGTTGAGATGGCGCTCGACATGATGAGCTTTGGATACGAGGCTGCCATCGCGGGAGAGCTTGCGGCTGGAGCCGTGGATCGCGAGGCGGCCGATCGCCTGGTCGCGGAGCGCTGGCGGCGGGAAGACGAATGGCGGCTCCGTGAGAAGATCAAGCGGTGGAACTTCCTGGCAGACGCTCGGCGAAAAGTACGCTGACATCATCGCTCACGTACGGCAGGTGATGGAGACTGCCAGGGTGACCTATGCCGTCATCGGGGGAGCGGCGATAGCCGTGCGTGGCCGGGTGCGGGGCACCAGGGACCTGGACTTGATTCTGCACTCGCAAGCCGGCCCGGAAGGTATGGATCGCGTAAAGAAGCTCATGTCTGATGCGGGCTTCGCCCATCATCCACGAGCAGACCGGCACGAGTTGGACCGGGTAACTTTATACAGATTCTGGTATCCAGTCAGCGCGGCGGCGTCCACGGGCGTGGACGTACAGGTATCCAGAGATGCGCTTCTTGACCGAGCCGTCGATCGTGCTACCGAGGTGGTGTTGTACAGCGCCGCTTTGCCGGTGGCGACGGCGGAGGATCTGGTGGTCCTCAAGCTGCTGTCCTTCCGCCCGATAGATCGGGCGGACGCTGTGGAGATCTCGCTGTCCGCCACGAACTTTGACCCATCGTATGTGGAGCGCTGCGCCTCGGAGCTGGGTCTGCTCGACCGCTGGCAAGAGGTGAAAGAAGCTAAGCTGCTCGTGAGTGGCCACCGGCCTGAGAGCTAGTCGTGCGCCCACAGTGCGTGATATTTCAAGCCTGAGCCGGTGTTAAATAATACCACCGTCTCGCTTTCCGAAACCCATCCGTCCTTCGCCAGGCGCAGCAGCGCTGCCAGCGTGGCGGCGCCCTCCGGGGCTGGGAAGATGCCGCTGTGTCGGCCCAGCATTTCCGCGCAGATGATCATTTCGCCGTCGTCTATCGAGAGCGCGGTCCCCTTGCTCTCGCGCAGCGCGCGCAGGATGAGAAAATCCCCGAGCGCCGCCGGCACCCGCAGGCCGTCGGCCAGCGTGCGCGCGTTTTCCCAGGGTTTCGCGAATTGTTCACCTTCCTCGAAGGCGCGCACGATGGGCGCGCAGCCCGCGCTCTGCACGCAGACCATGCGCGGGCGGCGGCCGTCGATCCAGCCCATCGCCTGCATCTCGTCGAACGCCTTCCACATCCCCACCAGCCCGGTGCCCCCGCCGGTCGGATAGATCATCACGTCCGGCAGCGCGCCGCCGAGCTGCTCGAAGACCTCGTAGGCCAGCGTCTTCTTGCCCTCCACGCGATACGGCTCGCGCAGCGTGCTCACGTCAAACAGGCCCCGCTCGGCCGCCACCTCGCGGGCGCGGCGCGCGCAGTCGGTGATGAGCCCATCCACCAGGGTCACCTTGGCGCCGAGCACCTTGCATTCCACGCGGAACGGGCCGGGGACGTCGGCCGGCATGAACACGTGCGCCTCCATCCCGGCCCGGGCCGCATACGCGGCCAGCGCGGAAGCGGCATTGCCCGCGCTGGGGACCACGAAGCCGGGCGCGCCCAGCTCGACCGCGCGGCTGATGGCCGCCGCCATCCCGCGCGCCTTGAAGCTGGTGGTGGGATTGAGCGACTCGTCCTTCACGTACAGCTTCGGACAGCCGATCTCCGCGCCCAGCCGGGCGACGTGCAGCAGGGGCGTCCAGCCTTCACCGAGCCGCAGCACGTGGGCGTCGTCGCGGACCGGCAACACTTCCCGGTAGCGCCAGAGCGAGGCCTCCCGACCGCCCGTCCGCAGCGTGCGCGCCGCCTTCTCCAGGTCGTAGCGCGCCAGCAACGGCTTGCCGCAGGCGGTGCACAGGTTCTGCAAGACGTCCGCGTCGTGGCGGGCGCCGCACGCGCCGCACTCAAGGTGGGTGAGCGTCGAGGTCAACGGGTCTGCACGCCCACGTTGGAGCCGCTGGCGACGCGCTTCTTCTTGCCGTACGCTTCCGCGGCCGTGAAAGGATGCACGATCACGTTGCGGCCCAGCACCAGCTTCTCGGGGACCATCGCCTCGCGCCCGATCAGCGTGATGCCGGTGTTGAGGCGCTCCGGCATCTCGCGGTTGGGCGTGTTGTCATCCCCGCTTCCCACCTGCGCGCCGGCACCGACGACGACCCTTTTGTCCACGATGCAGCGATCCACCACCGCGCCCGCCTCGATGACCGCGTCGTTGAACACGACGCTGTCCTTCACCACGGCGCCCTCGGCCACGTAGACGCCGGGCGAGAGCACGCTGCGCTGCACGATGCCCTCGACGCGGCACCCGTTGGAGATCAGGTTGCCGTCCACCTGCGCGTTGGGACCGACGCGCACCGGCCCGCGCTCCTCGCTGCGGGTGTGCACGACCCACTGGGGATCGTACAGATCAAGCGCCGGGTCCTCCGCCAGCAGGCTCATATTGGCTTCCCAGTAGGACTGCACGGTGCCCACGTCCTCCCAGTAACCCATGAACTGGTGGGCGAACACGCGATGGTGGTCGCCGTTCAGCATCGAAGGAAGGACGCCTTTTGCAAAATCGTTGGCGTTGGGATTTTTCACCAGCATGTCGAGCAGCACGTCCTTGCGGAATGCGTAGATGCCCATGCTGGCCAGGGTGGCGCGGGTGCGCCGCGGCTTTTCCTGGAAATGCTCGATGCGGCCGTCCGGGCAGAGACTCACCATCCCGAAGCGATGCGCCTCGTGCGGATTCACCCGGCGCACCGCCACGGTGAGATCGGCGTTGCTCTCGTAGTGCTGGCGCAGCATGGGCCGGTAATCCATTAAATAAATGTGATCGCCGGCCAGGATCAGCACGTGATCCTCGGTCTGCATCTGGACAAATTCCAGGTTGCGGCGCACGGCGTCGGCGGTGCCCCGCTGCCAGTCGCCGTAGGGGCCGCCGCGGAAGGGCTGGAGAAGCGCCACGCCGCCGGTCCCCAGGTCGAGATCCCAGGGCTTGCCGGTGCCGATGTGCGCGTTGAGGCTGCGCGGGCGATATTGAGTGAGAACGCCCACGTTGTAGATATCGCTGTTGACGAGGTTGCTCAGCGCGAAGTCGATGATCCGATATTTTCCGCCAAAGGGCAGCGCGGGCTCGGCGCGCGGCTCGGTGAGAACGCTCAGGCTCTCGCTTGCGCCGCCGGCCATGATCATTGCAAATGCTTTGGGCATGCTCACGCTCCTTAAACGGTCTGGCCGTCGCCGACCACTCCGTCGGCCGGGAAATTCACCTCGTCGCGCCCGGAGTTGATGAGCGCGTTGCGGCCCACCACCGCGTTCTCGGGGACGTAGGTGTTGCGCCCGATCAGGCTGATCCCGCTGGCCAGGATGTGCGGGTGCGCCTCGTTGGGCGTGTTGCCCTCGCCATTCCCCACCGTGGCGCCGGCCCCGACGACCACGTGCTTGTCGATGACCACCTTGTCGAGGCGCGCGCCAGGCCCCACCCAGATGTCGTTCATCAGCACGCTGTCGCGCACCACCGCGCCGGGGCTGACGTACACCCCGGGGGACAGGACGCTGTTCTGCACCAGCCCGCGGATGATGCAGCCGTTGCTCACCATGCTGGACACGATCTTGGCCTGCGGCCCGATCTTCACTGCCGGACGCTCCTCGGACTGGGTGTAGATCGGCCAGCGATGATCGTGCAGGTCGAGCTTCGGGTTCGGCTGGAGCAACTCTAGATTGGTCGACCAGAATGCATCGATGGTCCCCACGTCCACCCAGTAGCCGTCGTAGCGCCATGCGTGGACGACGTCGCCGGCCGCCAGCATCGCGGGGATGACGTGGTGCCCGAAGTCGGTGCGCGGGCTGTCGGGCGTGCCCTCGCTGAGACGCTCCTCCATGATGCCGAGGTTGAACACGTAGATGCCCAGGCTCGCCAGCGTGCCCTTGTCGCGGTTCTTGGGCTTCTCGTGGAACTGCACGATGCGGCCCTCGTCGTTGACTTCCATGATCCCGAAGCGGTCGGTTTCCTCCAGCGGCACGGACATCACCGCGATTGTCAGGTCGGCGCCCTTCTCCTGGTGGTGGCGGATCATCTCGGTGTAATCCATTTTGTAGATGTGGTCTCCCGAGAGGACCAGGACCAGGTCCGCGCTCTGGTTCTGCAGGAAGTCGAGGTTCTGGTAGATGGCGTCCGCGGTGCCGCCGTACCAGCTCTGGCCCTCGCGCCCCTGGTAGGGAGGGAGCAGGCGGACCCCGCCGCGCCCGCGGTCGAGATCCCACGGCTTGCCGATGCCGATGTGGTCGTTCAGGCTGTGTGGCCGATACTGGGTCAGTACGCCGACCGTGTAGATGCCGCTGTTCACGCAGTTGCTCAGCGTGAAGTCGATGATGCGGAACTTGCCGGCAAAGGGCACGGCGGGTTTGGCGCGGGTCTCGCTCAACACGGAGAGCCGCGTGCCCGCGCCGCCGGCCAGGAGCATGGCGACGGTTTTCATACAGGCTTCCTCGGAAACTTCATGCTGGGTGGCTTCCCACGGGGAGGGGAACAGTCCTGTTGAGTCCGTACGCGCGCGCAACTGAGGCGGGATCCGACGACGGGGGCGCGAATCCTGATGGAGATGCGTGGACTTCTGGTGGGTATGGGATTGTTGCTGACGCTGGGGATCGCTTCCGCGGCCCCCCAGCGGGTCGCGCTTTGCCGCGTGCCCGTGGCGCAGGAAGTCGTGAGCAAGGCCACCTTCCGCAAGGACAAGTTCTGGCCCAACGGCAGCACGCTGAAGGTCCTTTTCATCGACGGCGAGCCGGCCGTGCGCGAGACGGTCGTCGAGCACGCCTCCGAGTGGACGCGATACGGAAACCTGATCTTCCGGTTCTTTGGCCCTGGCGAGCTTCCGCCGGACGACGCCGACATCCGCATCAGCTTCCGCGGGGACGGCTTCTGGTCGGCCATCGGCACCGGCTCGCGCAACCGCCGCCTGGCGCCGACCTACAGCATGAGCCTGTACCACGTGTGGGAAGAGAAGCCCGAGCAGTTCCGCAAGCACGTCCAGCACGAGTTCGGGCACGCGCTCGGCCTGCTCCACGAGCACCAGAGCCCGGCCGTGCAGATCCGCTGGAACCGCGAGTACGTGTACGACTACATGGCGAAGCCGCCGAATTTTCTGAGCCGCGCGGACGTCGACAAGAACATCTTCAAGGTCTTCAACGATTCGTTCACCAATTACTCGGTGTACGATCCGCAGTCGATCATGCTGTACTACTTCCCGCCGGAGTTCACCGTTGACGGAACTGGCACGCCAGACAACACGACGCTCTCAAAAACGGACCGCGATTGGATCGCGAAACTGTATCCCGGCCGCACCTCGGGGACCGCGCGGCCCAGGGTGGTGTCCCCGCCGGGCCGCCCGACTGGCAAGCCCACGACCCCGGCGTCGTCCTCGTCACGGCCGCCGAAGTAGTGCCGCGCCGCGAATGCGCACAAGGAGGTCAGCCGGCGCGGCGCAGGCGGAAGGGCGCCCGAGCGGTCATGGGGCGGACCGCGGACCACTTCAGGTACGCGAAGCCGCAGAGCGCCTCGCTGCAATGATAGCGCACCCAGGGCTCGTTCTCCGCCCGCCGCAAGTGCATGCGCTCGCCGCAGCGCGGGCAAAGGGTCTTGCGGTCCATAGACTTCTGACTCCTCCGATTCAAACCCCACAGTAGCGAACGGAGGAAGTTTCTTCCCCGCGCATCTGCACGGTCGCGTGCAGGGCGTCGTACTCGTTGTTGTTGGCGTGCGATCTGGGCCAGCATCTGCTCGCGGAACGGCTCGTCGTACTGGAGATGGAGGAAGAAACGCGGCCGGGTTCGGCGCGGTCTCGTTCACTGACCCGTTATGGGAGGAAATTCAAGGCCGGCGCCCGAAGGCCGTTGAAGCCATCCGATCTCCCTGCGAAGGACGTTCTTCGCGAGGCCGACGCCGCGCGATACCGCTGGCCGGTGGGCATCGAAGGGTTTATCGCCGAGATTTCCATGAACGTCAACGGACGCCTCGTGTAGGGCGCCGTGACCGCGAGCGGGGCCAACGAAATCACCTACGAAGGCGCAGCGGACCGCGACATGGCCGAGCTGGTGCGCAGCGAGATCCGCGCCATGGTCGGCGAGCTTCATCCCACGCCGTTCGAGATGCGCGAGGGCCGCTGGCCGGTTTCCTACGCCACCGACGCCCCCAGGTTCGGGCCCCCCTGCGTCTGGCTGCAAGTTGGGAACCCCATCGAGACGCGGGTCCGGCTGCGCGACGGGCGCATCGACCAGACCCAGTGGAAGGCCGGCCACGTCGCCATGTCAATGGCCATCCAGGGGCTGGATCGGAGCATTGACGGCCGCGACATCATGCGCGGCTTCATGATCGTCTTTCAGCACCCGGAAACCCGCGAATTGATGGGCGTAAATTCCTATTACGACGACCACTCCCTGATTGACGGCATCCATCTGCCGGTCAATCGGAACGTGGTGCTGCTGCGGGACGGCGAGCCCATGCGCCGGGAGCTGGTGCTGCGCGGCCACCGCGTGCTGCGGGCGGGCGGATGAGGTTTCGCAAAGCGCTGCTCGCGGCGCTTGTCCTTCTCGGGTTTGCCTGCCCGGTGCTCGGCCAGCCACGTCGCGAGGAAGCCATCACTCGAACCTTGCTGCGGCTGGTGGGACAGATCAAGGGATTCCAGGAGCACAATTTTTCCATTATTGTCGGGGTGGACTCGTCGGCCAGCTTTGCCAGCTCCAACCTGACGTTTGCACGTCTGGCCCTCGGACAGCTCTTCCACCAGACGCTTGTTCCCGGAGACGCCGTCGCGGTGTTTCACTTCGGATCCAACGTCCATCCCATGCTCAAGGGGCGCTTCCAGGAAATTCCTGAAGGGCTTCCTCAGGCGCGCGCGGCCATTGATACACTGGGCAATCAAGTGGTCACCAGCGCCATGGAGAACACCGAGCAGGGCACCGACGTGAACCGCGCGCTGCTGTACGCGCTGAAACTGGCCGCGAAGGCGCCGGAGAGAAATTGCCTGATTCTGCTGCTCACCGACGAGTACCGGGAAATTGCGCAGTGGAGCAAGAAGCCCGCCAACATGAAGAACCTGGCCCGCGCGGTAAAGGCCTCCGGCAACGCGGATCAGTCGATTCGCCTGGGAGAAGGCGTGTATGTCCGCTACGCCTGGGCCACCGCGGCCGCGCCCCCTTTGAAGCCGGCCCGGTACGGCCTCGCGCCAGATGCCAGAAGCCCGCGCCAGGAAATTGTCAACCTGCTGTTCCCGCGTTCCAACGAGGACGAGCCCCCACTGCCCTCAACCCGCACGCTGTGGACCATCGGCGCCGTGGTGATCCTGGTGCTCGCCCTGGCCGGGATTGGCGGATTCGCCTTGACCCGACCACTGCCCGTGACGGTCAGTCGAGAAGTCGAGACCACCATACCGCTGCCCCTTAACAAGGAATTCGACATCGGCGGCGAGGCCGGCTTCCAGGCGTCCGCGCTGCCGGAGGCCATCGCGCGCCTCAAGCACACGTTTCCCAAGCGCCTCACGATCGTTCGGCTGCGCAGCAATATTCCGTGCCGCATCGTCCTTTCCGGAGGTGCGCACGTCGAGCAGGCGCCGCTGCCGCTGCCGCAGGTCGCGGATATCTACTGGACCGATCCGATTACCGGCCGCTTCTGCTCGCTGCACGTGTCGCGGGGAAGTTTCCGGCGGACCGCCAGGGGGGGCGCCGCGAAACCCGAGGCACCCGAGGCGCCGGCGCAAGAGGAGTTTCTTCGCGCCCGCCCGCGCGGCTGGAAGGGCGACGCGAAGTCAAGGCGCATGGATTAATCAGGGGTCGGCACAGCCGACGCCACCCCCGTTCTAACGGCCCGCTTCGCGGCCTGTTTCCAGCGTTTTACCGCCTGTTTGTCAACAGGCTCTAATCAGAGGTCGGCACAGCCGTTCTAACGACAGGCGCTAATTTCCGAAACGTCAGGCTGATTCGCGGTTCTGCATATTTCCGGCGGGGAATGGCGTGTGCCCACCGCCGGTGCACTTCCTGCGGCATGTACAGCATGGACCCTGGAGGCTGGGTCAGCTCCCAGCGGATGGTGGGATCGCCCAGCAGCCGGAACCGCAGCGGCCGCGAGGCCCCAAGCGACACAATGGCCACGCCGGTGTCGTCGGCCAGCTCCGTGATGTCGTCCGAGTGAAAGCCCATTTTGCTGCGGCCGTCCGGATAATAGTTGACCAGACAATTGTTGGGCTCAAATCCCAACCGCTTGCGCAAGAGACGGCACACCTCCCGCAACGGCTCCGACATTGGCGCCTCGGGGTATGATATTCCCGCGTAGTCATAAGGAAGCCCGAAGCTGGCGGTAAGCCGCGCCTTCATGCGGAGGTCCCAAGCCGTGTGCGCAAGCATCCATTCGAAGAGCGCGCTCGGCGCTTCAATGAAAGACTCGACGAGAAGGACATCAGGCTTCACGACGGGCCTGATTCGATCCTCAGGCGGGAGTGCCCCTTCCAGGCGGAGAAGCGTCCGCCGTGGTTGCCGTTGCCGGATCCGGGCCGGCCGGGCTGATGGCCGCCTGGGTGGTGGCCGAGGCCGGTCATCCGGTGACGCTGTACGAGAAACGCCCGGCCGCCGGGCGCAAGCTGCTGATCGCCGGCAGCTCTGGTCTCAACGTCACCTATGACGCGCCGCTTCCCGAGCTGCTGGCCGCCTATCGCGCCCCGGACACGCGCATGGCGGAGATGGTGGCCGCCTTCCGGCCCAGAGAATGGCTCGCCTTCATCGAGACGCTCGGCGTGAAGACATTCCGCGGCACCAGCCGCCGCTGGTTCGTGGGGGGGCTGAAAGCGCCGCCCTTGCTGCAGCGCTGGCTGGAGGCCCTGGAGGCGCGCGGGGTGCAATTCGCCTACCAGAAGGAATGCGTGGGATTTTCGTCCGGCGGTGTCCTGCGCTTCGCGGACGGCACCGAGGCGCGCCACGACGCAGCGGCGCTCTGCCTGGGCGGCGGCAGTTGGGAAAAAACGCCGGTCCGCTGGCCGGAGATGTTTCGCGAGAACGGCGTCGCGTTCAACGAATTTTGTCCAGCCAATATCGGCTGGCGCGTCTCGTGGCCGGAGAAATTCCTCGCGGAGGCGGAGGGCAAGCCGCTCAAGAACGTGGTGCTGACGTCTTCAAGGGGAAAACGAGCAGGCGACCTGGTGGTGACCGCGTACGGCATTGAGGGTACGCCGGTTTACTTTGTAGGCGAGCGCGGCGTCGTACATCTGGATCTGAAGCCGGACCTCACCGACGGGCAGGTCCTCGAAAGGCTGCAAGCACCGAAAGAAAACCTTTCCCCCATGCGGCGCGTCGCGAAGTCTCTGCGGCTGTGCGAGGCGTCCCGCGCGCTGCTCTACCACATGGCGGCGTGCGCTGACCTGGATAGCACGGCGCGCGCGGTCAAGAAATTCCCGCTCGAGCTCCTGGGCACCCAGCCCCTGGAAGAGGCCATCTCCTCGGCCGGCGGCGTGGACTGGAGCGAGCTCGACGAGCATTTGATGCTCAAGAGTTTCCCGGGCATCTTCGTGGCCGGCGAGATGATCGACTGGGACGCTCCGACCGGCGGCTTTCTCATCCAGGGCTGCGTGGCCCAGGGCCGCGCGGCCGGGGAGGGGATCCTCAAGTACCTGGCTGCAAGATGCTGATGACATGGAAAAACGCACAGCATCATCGCCACGCCGATGGCCAGGCAGGCCCGGGTCAACGCATGACGAATCCTGCGCGATCGGGGGTTAAGATGATGCTCGAAGACGGATCCGTACGGCCCGGTCAGACGGCCGAGATCGTTCTCCGCAATGGCTGGAAGGTAGCGCTGGTAGGCGATGGGCGCGTGGATCCGCTCATCGAGCGAGGCGCCACGCGGCCCGCGGATTACTTGTCCGCAATCACCGCGCCGCGTCTGGAAGCGTTCTTGCGCACACGCGAGCCGCGTCACCTGGGCGCCGCCTGGGAAGCGCTCGAGGAATCCAGCAATTGCCTGGAGGTCGCCATGCGCACCGGCGGGCAGTCTCTCTCGGTGGATTTCAAGAACCGCAGGGTGGTGCTGCGGACGCCTTATCCATCCAGCGTGGCCGATGCGTCCCACGCGATTGAGGCGAAATTCGATCGCAAGAGCGGCGAGATCGCCGTGGCCTCGATCCGCGAGTTTGTGTTGGAGCCGCCGACCGAATAACCCGGTTACTGCGAGCCCACCGACACGTACAGAATACACTGGTGGATCTCGCCGGTGTCGGGGACGTTGAAGTCGAAGGAAACCGTCGAGCCGGCCAGGATGGGGCCTTCGAGCCGCTGCCTCTGCTGCGCGATCTGGTTGCCTCTGTTGTCGGTGCCGATGAACGTGAGCACCAGGGAAGTCACGTCAAACGTGCCGGGGTTCTTCACCTCGCCGTAGACGTGGGTGGTGTTGCCGTCGTCGTCCCACTTGTACCACTTGATGTACGGGCTCTCGTTCACCTGGGCCGTGGCGGTGCCGATCAATCCGATCTGGATGGCGGCCAGCAGGATGACAATCAGGAAACTGCGCATGCGCTGAAATCCCCCTGGAGGTTGATGGGCTTCGAATTGGCGGGAAAGTCTTGAGATCCTGTCAACTCGGGGGCACGCTCAGCGCGATCAGGGCCCGCTGGTGCTCGCGCATCAGGTCGAGGCCGGGCTCCATCCCCAGCTCGTTCTTGAGCATCTTGCGGCAGGCCTCGTACTGGCGCGCGGCTTCCTCGGCGCGGCCCAGCGAGGTGTTTGCCTGCATCAACATCAGGTACGCGTCCTGATCGAGCGGATCCAGGTCGAGGATGCGCCGCGCGGCCTCCAGGACTTCCAGCCACGCCTGCGCGCCGACCGCCAGGCCGGCCAGGAGGCGCGCCGCTTCCAGCACGCGCAGCTCGGTCTGGTTGCGGATGTCGAGGGCCCAGTCGAGGTAGCAGTCCTCCAGATAAGGCCCGCGATACAACTGCAGCGCGCGGCGCGCGTGCCCCATGGCGGTCTCGGCGCGCTCCTCCTGGCGAAGCGCCTCCAGCTCCTTGTGGAGCCCGGTGAGGTCATGCCAGTGGGGAAGCTCGGGATTGAGCTGCAAGCTCGCCCCCGTCCGCAGAAGGTAGTCGTCCGGACCGTCGGTGGCGCGCAGGCACTTGCGCAAGATCGACACCGACCAGTTAAGATCTTGCGTCCGGTTTCCAGGTGGTCCGGCCAGAATTGCTCGAGCAGCACCTCCACCGGCACCGGGCGCGCCGCCTGCGCAAGGTAGGCCAGCAGATGGCGCACGTTGCGGCCCTGCCAATCCCTTTCGGGAACCCGCTCGTCGCCGCGGTACACCTCGAACGCGCCCAGCGAGTGGATGCGCAGGCGCGGAACCTGAGGAGCCTCGACGCCCCGCTTCTGGAGTGCGGCGGCCGCCGCCGCGCGCACGCCGCCGTCGGAGTCCGTCGCGAGCTGTTGCAGGATCGCCTGCGCGCGGGCGCCGCTGGTCAGCGCGAGGACGTCCGCCATGGCGGCGCGGGCCGAGACTGACAATTCGCCCTGCAGCCGCTGCGCTTCGGCGGGGAAGTCGCGGATGAGGCGTCGCACCGCGCGCTCCTCGATGTCACCGCGGGTCGGGCGCTCGAGCAGCCAGGGCAGCAGCCAGAGCGCCCCGGACAGCTCGTCGACGTGCTCGGGGCGCAGAGCAGCAAGGCCAGCGGCCCGGCGACCTCCCCGTTCGAGCCGCCGCATGGCCCTCCACGCCCGGGAGGTCGGCGCGCGCCTGGGGCCCGCCGCGGCCTCGGGCGCGCCGCTCCGGGTGCCGGGACGATCGTCGGCGGAGAGCCGCTCCAGGGTGTTCAGCAGCGTCTCGTGAAAGCGGCCAGGATGCGCCTGGGCGACGGCCGCGGCGTTGCCGGACTCGATGACGAAGCGCGCCAGCACCGCGCAGGTTGCCTCCAGCGAGACCGCCGCGCCGTCTCCGGCGTCCTCGAAGTCCGCGGCTTCCGCCGCCATCCGCCGCACGCCAGGCGACAGCGCCTCGAGCAGCATCCCCGGCTCGCTTTCCGGATGGCTCCGCTGGAGGCCGGTCACGATGGCCGCCAGCCCGACCTCCTCGGCAATTTCGGGGGCAGCTCCGCATTCCGCGGCGAGGCGCGCGGCAAGTCGGCCGGCGCCGACCAGTCCGGGGTTGAGCGTGCGGGCCAGCGCTTCCAGCGCGATCAAGGTGGTGCGCCGCAGCGCCTGCTCGCGGGCGCGCGCCTTTTGCTGCTCGCGGCGCTGCGCCACGAGGCGGCGCACGGCTTCCATGAAGGTGTCGGAGTCGAACGGTTTCTTGAGATATTCGCCCACGCCCAGCCGGATCGCGCGGATGGAGTCCGCCTCGGTGGAATATCCGGTGACGACCAGACTGCGAATTTCCGGCTGGTGGCCGCGCACCTGTTCCAGCGCGTCGAGTCCGCTGATGCCTTTCATGCGGATGTCGGCGACCACCAGATCGAACGCGTGGTCGCGGGCCTGCTCCACCGCGTCGACGCCACGCCCCACCGCCACCACGTGGAATCCCTCGTACTCCAGCACGGCGGCAAGATTTTCTCGCAGGTCGTCGTCGTCTTCCAGAACCAGGATGTGGATTTCGTCGCTCATGGTGAATTATTCACGAATTCGGATGAAGCCAGCGCCGTGCTGTCATCGGCCAGCAC
>VGFD01000075.1 GCA_016868975.1 Armatimonadota bacterium
CCCTGAGGCCTGACGAAGTCGAGGGGCTGCTCTACGCGCTGCTCGAGCCCCAGCAGCGCGACCATCTCTACGAAGCGAAGAATCTTGACTTCGCGCACGAGATCGAACTGGCCGGCGCCTCACAGCGCTTCCGCGTCAACTACTATTTCCAGAAGTACGGCGTGGACGGCGTCTTCCGCGTAATTCCTTCGCGCGTGCCCACCATGGAGGAACTCGGGCTGCCTGACGTCGTCGCCGCGATGACGAGGCATCATCAAGGGCTGGTGCTGGTCACCGGTCCTTCCGGATCCGGCAAGACCACCACGCTGGCCGCCATGATCAACCTGATCAACAGCGAGCAGCCCAAGCACATCATCACCATCGAAGATCCGGTGGAGTACGTACACACGCCCCGGCGCGCGGTCGTCAACCAGCGGCAGGTGGGCCAGCACACCCAGGGATTTACCCGCGCGCTGCGTGCCGCCGTGCGCGAAGATCCCGACGTCATCCTGGTCGGCGAGCTGCGCGATCTCGACACCATCCAGCTGGCCATTACCGCTTCCGAAACCGGCCACCTCGTGCTCGGCACGCTGCACACCGCGAGCGCGGCGAAAACAGTGGACCGCATCATCGATGCCTTCCCGGCCGGGCAGCAGGGACAGATCCGCATCATGCTGAGCGAGTCGCTGCGCGGCGTGGTTTCCCAGCAACTGCTTCCGCGCGGCGATGGACAGGGACGCGTGGCCGCCATGGAAATCCTGGTGGGATGTCTGCCGGTGGCCAACATGATCCGCGAGGGCAAGACGTTTCAGATCGCGTCCATCATGCAGACCCAGAGACATATCGGAATGCGACCCATGGACGATGCCATCGCGCGGCTCGTCCAGGAAGGAAAGATCACCCGCCAGACTGCGTACGATTATGCGGCCGATCCCAAGAATCTAGAAGCGCAGCTTTCGGGAGGCGTGCACTGATGGGCGACCTTGATTTCAAATCGTTCATGAAATCCCTCAACACCTTCAAGACGACCGGCGACGAGGCGCCGCCCTCCACGCCGGCCCCTGCCCCCGCGCCAACGCCGGCTTCCCCGCCGTCCGCCCTGGACGAGACGCCGGCCCGCAAGGCCGGCTGGCAGATGGAGCCGTCCCTCGAGGATACCATGGGACGGGACTATCCGGAAACGGACGAAGATCCATTCGCCCCCGCCGAGGACATGTCGGAGCGGCTCGCTACCGCGCAGGCCAGTCTCAGGGTTGAGGCGCCGCCCCCGGCCACCCCGCCTCCGGTGAGAGTGGCGTCCGAGTCATCGGTAAAACTGGCGGATCTTTTCGACTGGATGATGGCGCACGAGGGCTCCGACCTGCACCTGTCGTCCGGGCTGCCGCCCAACGTGCGCGTGCACGGAGACATCCAGACCACCGGATTTCCGGTGCTGCAAGACGAGGACATCCGCGCCCTCATGTTCGCCACCATGACCGATGCCGATCGGCAGGCGTTCATGGCCAGCGGCGATGTGGATTATTCCATCGAGCAGCCGGGCGTGGCGCGCTTCCGCGTCAACTGCATGGAGCAGTATCGCGGGATGGCCGCCGTGCTCCGGGTGATTCCGCACAAGGTTCCGCTGCTCGCGGGAATGGGAATGCCCGACGTCATCACCGAGATCGCGCATTTCAAGAAGGGGCTGATCCTGGTGACCGGTCCGACCGGCAGCGGAAAATCCACCACCATGGCGGCCATTATCAACGAGATCAACGAGACCCGCAACGCGCACATCATCACCATTGAAGATCCGCTCGAGTTCGTGCATCCCAGCAAGAGCTGTCTGGTGACCCATCGGGAAATCGGGCGCGACGCGAATTCATTTTCCGACGCGCTGCGCGCCGCCATCCGTGAGGATCCGGACATCGTGCTGGTCGGCGAGATGCGCGACCTGGACACGGTCGCGCAGGCCATCAAGGCCGCCGAGATGGGCTTGTTGGTGCTCGGCACGCTGCACACCAACAGCGCGGCGAAGGCCATCGATCGCGTGATCGACATTTTCCCGGTCAACCAGCAAGATCAGATCCGCACCATGCTCAGCGATTCGCTGCGCGCCGTGGTGGCCCAGCAACTCCTCAAGCGCGGAGACGGCAAGGGGCGCGTGCCGGTTCAGGAAATTCTGCTCAGCACGCCGGGACTGGGCAACATGATCCGAGAGGGAAAAACCCACCAGATCGCATCGGTGATCCAGACCGGCCGGGACGTCGGCATGCAGAGCATGGATCAGGCGCTCATCGATCTGGTGCAGCGCAATTTAATCACGCCAGCAGCCGCGAAGGAACGCGCGTCCGACCTGCGGGCGTTCCAGCGGGCGGGCATCGTGTTTGACGAAGCGGCTGGCTGACTCGTTATGACGCAGAATTCGGATTCGCAACAATAGCGGAGAGCCAATTCACTCGATCGGCGCGCAGCCGGTCAGCGACAGGGCCATCACAATCAGGGACATCACAATCAGGGACATCCACAGGTTTAGTCTGCTCATGCGATGCTTTCTCCTTTGCGAGGTGGGGTGAGCGCGGCCGCATCCACCACGTCCACTTCGCGCTCGGCTTCCGCGGACAAGTAGAGATGGTGCAGCAAATGGGTGAGGCGCAGGCCGTCCTGCGCGTTGCCCCGGGGCGACACCGCCTGGCCGCGCTCGGAGGCCAGCACGCACTCCACGAAGTGGCGGGCCAGCGCCGGATAGGCGGGCGGGGTCTGGGGGTGCGGCGACACGTCCACGTGCACCCCGTCCATGTCCTGGAACAGGCGCAGCGGCCAGAGCGCGGCGCCGGCCCGATCCCCGTAGATCTCGAGATAATCCCGGTCAGCATCGCAGTGCAGCGACCACGCCACCTCCAGAACGACAGACGCGTGGCCGTTCAGCCGCAGCATGCAGAAGGCGGCGTCCTCGACGTCGTACACCAGGCCGCGCGCGCGCGGCATTGCCAGGGAGCGGGTCGGCTCCCCGGCTCGGGCCGGCGCCAGGTGGTTGGATATGGACGCGCTGACCCGCCCCACCTCCGGAAAGTCCAGCAGCCACAACAACAGATCCAGCAGGTTGCTGCCGACCTGCATGAGCGCGCCGCCGCCGCTGCGCTCGCGGTCGGTGAACCATCCGCCCGGACATGCGTCGCGACGCATCGCGCCGGCCCGCACGTGAAAGATCCGCCCCAGGTGGCCGGCTCCGATCCAGCGTTTGAGCAGCGCGGCTTCGGCGTCGAAGCGGTGAGGCAGCGCCATCATGTACACCGCGCCGGAGGCTTCCGCGGCCTGCTTCACCGCCATTGCGTCGCGTACCGTGAGCGCGCTCGGCTTCTCGCACAGAACGTGCTTGCCGGCCCGCAGCGCCTCCTCGGCGATGCGCGCGTGCAGATAGTTGGGGACGGCAATCAGAACGGCGTCCACCTCGGTCATCTTGAGCACGTCCTGGTAGCGCGTGGTGGTCTCGCGGATGCCGAACTTGCGGAAGGCGCCGTCAAGCGCGGCCTCGTGCACGTCGCACAGAACCAGCGGCTCGACCTGCGGCATCTGGCTCAACAGCGGCAGGTGGATCTCTCTCGCCACCTGTCCCGCGCCGATGAAGCCCATTTTAAGAGCACCCGCCATTGCCATACCTTGTCGGGAGCGGGCCCGGATTCCTTTGGCGACTGATCCGAGCGCAGGAATCTCTTCTCCCGGAAAGACCCGTGAGCGGGGCGGATTCCTCTGGCGCCAGGGATGCGCGATTGAGCGCACGAAGGCCATCCGCATGTCTACCATCCCTGAAGTGATTTCCACGGCGGGCGCGCCCGCCGCCATCGGTCCGTATTCCCAGGCGCTGGCGTGGGAGAATCTGATCTTCACGGCCGGCCAGATTCCGCTGGATCCGCGCTCCGCTGAAATGGTGACCGGCGGTCCCGCCGAGCAGACGCGGCGCGTGCTGGACAATCTCCGCGCCGTGCTGGAGGCGGCCGGCTCGTCGCTCGGCCACGTGCTGAAAGCGACGGTCTTCGTAACCGACCTCGCCCACTTCGCCGAGATCAACGCGGTGTGGGGCGAGTACTTCATTCACCACCCCCCGGCCCGCAGCACCGTGCAGGTGGCCGCCCTTCCGCGGGGGGCACTGGTTGAAGTCGATCTCGTGGCGGTGCGGAACCCTGCCCCCGGGTCGAACAAGTAAGGACGTGGCCCAGCGCGGCGAGTCCTCATTGCCGCGGACGCTGCTGATCACGCTGGTCACGCTCAACGTGATCATGGCGGGAGTCGCGTGCTTCATCCGCGCCGGCTGGCCGATCGCCGAAGCGGGCGCGCGGCGCAAGATCGAGCGCGCGCTGGGAAGCGGGCGGTACGAGGTCAACATCTCCCTGACCACATGGTGGGACCTCCTGGCCGGACGCGTGGTCTGGCTGGAAGTCAGGGGCGCCGACGTGCGCCTGCGCAACGGGCTGCCGGCCACCTCGCTCAGCCTCTCCATGTATGACCTCGAAGCGCACGGCAACCAGCTCGTCAAGCTTGACGACGCGGCGTGGTCGGCGGTGGTGTCCGAGTCGGATATCAACGATTACCTGCGCACCAGACAGAAGCGCGGCGTGCGGCCCGCGGTGACCCTGGCCGACGGCTCCATGACCGTCTCGGCCAGAGGTCCGCTGGGGATCGGCCTGCCGGTCGCGGTGACCGGCTCCATGCGGGTCAGCGGTGAGGCGGCGCTCGATTTTGAGGTGGATCAGGCGCAGATCGTGTCCGTGGAGGTGAGCCGTCCGCTGGAAGCCTTGCTGCTGGTTCTCAATCCGGTGGTGGACTTGCAGAGCCTCCCCTTCGGCCTGCACATCCGCGAGTTCAGGCTCATGCGGGGAGAGATCCGCATCCGCGGCACCGCGTCCCCGCAACTGCCGCTTCTCTTGAAGTCGCCAACGCCCACCGTCACGCCGGAACAGACATCCAGGTGAAGGAGATTTCCAAAGACCAGGGGAATCCACGCCGTCCGGCTCCAGGCATCGCGCATTGTCCAGGGGGCGCCCAAGGCGACTCCCCCTGGAACAGATCACCAGGAGAAGGTTTTGGCGCAGGCCCGCCAACTCAGAGAGAGCGGTCATCAGGCCGCTCTCCTCAAATATGGCTTGCGGCCGCGCATCCAATAAAGAGGTGACGACATGGCGAAAGGCTCATCGAAAAAACCCGCCCCCCCAAAGTGCCGCGCGTGCGGCGGACTTCTGGAAGGGCGTCCGCTGGTCCGCATCGGCGGAGGCAACTGGCATAAGGAGTGCGCCGAGAAGCAGGGCAAGCACATCCCCACCGAGTACCGCGAGGGCTACGTGCGGAAGACCAAGCCGGTCGAGGAGGCGGCGCCGGTGACGGCGGCCGAGGAGCAGGCTCCCGAAGAAGTCGTCGTTGAAGAAGAAGTCGTCGTTGAAGAAACGGCCGTCGCTGAGGAAGAGACGGCCGCCGTTACCGCCGAGTAGATCGGATGCCAGCGCGGGAGCCCTGCGAGCATCCGCTCGGAGGGCCTCCGCCGCGGAACTCACACCAGAAAGCGGGGGCACGCTCCCAATCCCCTCGCAAGTCCCGTCAGGGGCGTTCCATCTGGGGAAGTCACATTGGGGAAGTCACATGGGGTAGGGAGACCCCGCCGACCCCTGACTTGATAATAGATTTTCGAAAGCGAGAGGATTGCATCGTGAAGAAGTACGCGACCGGGCAGATTCGCAACATCGGATTTTTCGGGCACGGCGGAACCGGAAAGACGTCGCTGGCGGAATCCATTCTGTGGAGCCTGGGCGCCAGTGATCGCCACGGCAGGGTCGAGGACGGCAACACCGTCATGGACTTCGACGCCGACGAGCACAAGCGCCACATTTCCCTCTACACGGCGCTCGCCGCCCTGGAGGTCGACGGCCACAAGATCAATCTTCTCGACACCCCCGGCTTCATGGACTTCGTGGGTGAAGTCCACGGCGCGATGGGCGCCGTGGAAGGCGCCGTGCTGGTGGTGGCCACCGCGGCCGGCGTCGAGGTCGGCCTCGAGACGATGTGGGATCTGTGCGAAAATCGAAGTCTCCCGCGCATTCTTGTGTTCAACAAGATGGACAAGGAGAACACCGATTTCTACAAGACGCTGGGGGATGTCCAGGAGCGCCTGTCCCCCGCCGTGGTGCCGCTGCACCTGCCTGTCGGAGCCGCCGAATCGTTCTCCGGCGTGATCGATCTCGTCGAGCAGTGCTCGTACACCTTCGACGCCAAGGGCAACGCGACGAAGGGCGACATCCCCGCCGACATGAAGGATCGCGTCGACGAGTACCGGGCGATGCTGGTCGAGCGGGCCGCCGAGGCCAGCGACGAGCTGACCGAGAAGTATCTCGAGGAAATGGACCTCTCCACGGAGGACCTCAAGACCGGCCTGCGCGAGGCCGCGCGCACCGGCCGCGTGTTCCCGGTCTTGTGCTCGGCGGCCACCAAAGGCATCGGAATCAGCACGCTGCTCAAGGCCGCCATCGAGTACCTCCCCTCGCCGGAAGGCGTGGAGTTTACCGGCACCGCTGGCGGCAAGGACGTCAAGCGCAAGGTATCGGAGAGCGATTCGTTCGCCGGGGTCGTTTTCAAGACCACGGTGGACCCTTTCGTGGGCCGCCTCTCGTTCCTGAAAGTGCTGGGCGGCACGCTGAAGAGCGACACCGGGGTGTTCAACGCCTCTCGCGGCAAGGATGAGAAACTGGGCGCGTTCTTCTCGATGCGCGGAAAGAAGCAGGAGCCTCTGGACGCCGCTCCGGCCGGCGACATCGTGGTGCTGGCCAAGCTGACTGAAACCCACACCGGGGACACCCTTTCCGACAAGGCGCATCCGATCGTGGTGACGCCCCCGAAATTCCCCAACCCCTGCATCTCCTGGGCCATCTTCCCCAAGAGCAAGGGCGACGAGGACAAGCTGAGCACCGGCCTGCAGCGGCTCGTCGTGGAAGATCCCACCTTCCAGACTCGGCGCGACACCGAAACGAAGGAAACCATCGTATCGGGCATGGGCGAGCTGCACCTGGAGATCATCAAGGAACGCCTGAAACGCCTCGGCGTGGAAGTCGACAACGCGGTGCCCCAGGTGGCGTATCGTGAGTCCCTCAAGGGGACCGTCAAGCAGGAAGGCAAGCACAAGAAGCAGACCGGCGGCCATGGCCAGTTCGGCCACGTGTGGCTGGAAATCGGCCCGATGGAGCGCGGCAAGCACTTTGAATTCCAGGACAAGATCGTGGGCGGCGTGGTGCCCAAGAACTTTATCCCCTCGGTGGAAAAGGGCGTCGTGAAGGCGATGAGCGAGGGCGTGGTGGCCGGCTTCCCGCTGGTTGACGTGCGCGTCACGCTGTACGACGGCTCCTACCACACCGTCGATTCCTCGGATATCGCATTTCAGATCGCGGCCGGTCTGGCCATCCGCGAGGGCGTGAAAAAGGCGCAGCCGGTGCTGCTCGAGCCCATCTCGGACGTCGAGGTGCTGGTCCCCGAGCAGTACATGGGCGACGTGATCGGCGACCTCAACGGGAAACGCGGCCGCATCATGGGAATGGATCCGCAGGCCAAGGGCATGCAGCTCATTCGCGCGCAAGTTCCCCAGGCGGAAATGATGCGCTACGCGATTGACCTGCGCTCGATGACCCAGGGCCGCGGCACGTTCAAGCTCACTTTCTCGCACTACGAGGAAGTGCCCGCGCAGCTCGCGGACAACATCATCGCGGCGGCAGCGAAACGGGAGGCATGATGAAACCGCGTCCCCCACAGGCGCACAGCGCCGGAACAAGGGCACCTCAGCGCTGGGGGCGACTCGCCTCCGTGGTGGTGATGGTGGTCTGCATGGCGTTCATGTTGTTCGGCTGCGGCGTGAACAACAAGCAGGAGACGGCCGACGAGACGATCAGCCCGACCGTGTCGCCGGACTCCGGTGGCACGGTGGCGACCGGCACGGCCACCTCGCTGTTTTCCCTGACGAACCTGTTCGACATCACCCAGGACGCGACGTTCGTGTACTGGACGGAGAAGGTGGCCGGGGGCAGCGCGGTGCGTCGAACCCGCAAGGACGGCTCGCAAGGCACGCCGGACATCCTGGCCAGCGGCAACGACGCCTTCCTGTCCTGGGGCATCAACACCGACGGCACCAACGTCTACTGGACGCTGAATGTCGCCTCGGCGCAGGGCAAGCTGCTGTCCTGTCCCATCGCCGGCGGGACCGTAAGCACGCTGTGTGATGATCTCGAGCTGCCGGCCTACGTGCGCAACAACCCGGTGGATGGCCTGCTGTACGTGGTCGAAAACCAGGCGTCGATCGGGCGCGTGCTGCGCTTCTCCAAGACGGGCGGCGACCAGGACGCCAGCTCGGCAGCGGCACAGTTCATCACCAACTCGGGCACATCGCCGGCCTACAACATCCGCATCGCGGTGGACAGCGGCGGAAGCGCTTTCGCGTTCATGACCTACATGCTGCCCAACCTGACCGGCGGATCGCAGGGCGAGATTCGGGTGAAGCCCTGCGCCAACGCGGCCGGCACCCAGGCGGACACCACGACTCAGATCGCGGCCGGACTCATCAACCCCACCGACCTCGTGGTGGATGGGACCAACAGCCGGGTCTACTGGACCGAGTACGACGCCGCCTCCGGCGGCGTGCGCTTTGCCAGCATCAACGACGTGAGCGTGCGCGGCACGCAGATCTCCACGAGCGGGGCGAACATCCTGCCGCCCTACGCCATCACCGGCTCGTTCGCCAGCGGCAACACGGGCACGGTGTTCGTCTCGCACAACGCCCAGCAGGCCAGCGCGGGTGGCATCGTGTCCATCAACGTGGCCACCGGCGTGGCCACCCAGGTGGCCGACCAGGTCGCGTTCCCGCTCAACTTCGTCATTGACACCAGCTTCTTCATGACGGAGTTCTCATACCCCAACGGCCTGGCGCCGTCCCGGCTGATGAAGTTCACGCCGGGATAGACATCGCTGTCACGCCCGAAAAAGGCGGCCGAGATCGGCCGTTTTTTTTCGCGGCTACCGATACCCGCTGCCCGCCGCCGCCGGCTGCGGCATCACGAAGCAGTTGGGATCGATCGCGCTGCCGTTCTGCGTCGCCATGATGGCGCGGATGCGGCAGCCGCCGCGGCACGACGAGAAGTAATCGCACTTGTGGCAGACCTCGTTGCCGGGGAAGCCGCGGAATTTCTTGAACGCGTCCGACGTCTGCCAGATTTCCTTGATGGTCTGCTTTTTTACGTTGCCGGCCGGGAAATACTCCATGGTGAACGAGCAGGGGGCCACGAACCCCTGGCTGTTGATGTAGCAGTACAGGTTGGCGCCGACGCAGCCAAATCCGCGATAAATCACCTTGCGCTGGGTGCGGTAGGGAAAGTGCGCCATCTCGATTTTCACCGAGGAATTTTCCGCGATGCGGCTGAGCGCCTTGAATGCGGTTTCGGCGTCTTCCTTGCTGAGCAGGTTGCGGTGGTCCTGGGCGGCGAATCCCTGGGGCTTCACGTAGTCCACGCTCCACACGTCGCAGCGAAGTTTCTGCACCATGCGGGCCAACGTGAGCAACTCGGTCAGGTTCTGCTTCATGATGGTGGTGTGCAGAGTGATGGGCGTTTTCTCAAAGATCTCGCGGATGGCCTTGATGCCCCGCATGGCCCGGCGATAGGCGCCTTTTTTTCCGCGGAAATAATCGTACGATTTTTCGGTGGAGCCGTCGAAGCTGATGCGGATGCTCTTCAAGCCCAGGTCGGCCAGCTTCCTCGCGGTGATGCGGCTGATGAACAGGCCGGTGGTGGAAAGGTTGACGGTCAGTCCCTTCTGGCGCGCGTATCCCACGATCTGGACGATGTCGTCGCGCGAGAACGGCTCGCCGCCGGCGATGGTCACCTCACACACGCCGGCCGACGCGAGATCGTCAAAAAGCTTGTGGAAATCGTCCAGGGTCAGCTCGTTGGGCAGCGCTTCGCGGCTCTTTTGCGAGCAGTGGCGGCAGCGCAGCGGGCACTCGTTGGTCACGGTGAGGTGCACGCGCAGCGGCGCCGCGATGATGTTGGGGGCCGGCGGATTGGGGAGAATCTCGCCGGTAAAGCGCCCCTGCGCGTCGAGCAGGTCGATGGACTGGCAGAGCTGCACGAACGTCTGGAAGGACTGCAGGCTCAAACGGCCGTCCATTTTTTTGAAAACCTGATCGATCGGGGTCTTCAGGCTTTCCTCGAAAATGTAGGTGGCATCCCAGTCGAAGGGGATATAATCCCCTCGCTCACGGTCGTAGATCAGCGATCCGAAATATTCCTTGCGCCCTGCGAACCGTTTCTGGTTGATCGCCATGGATGCACTCAGCTCCAGTTGTTGTTGAGGTGAGGGAGTCAGCGGGAGGCATTTCCAGCCCGTACTTGTTTAAATCACGCCAATTCGACGCCGAACACCCGTTTCCTCTCGCCGGGGCCGCGCCGGGCCGCGTGGTGGCGCGCCGCGACGTTGATCGGGGCGCCAGGGGTCGACACAGCCGACCTGCTTCGCCGCCTCGTTCCCGCCTTTTACCGCCTTTTACCGCGTGTTTGGCAACCCGCTCGTCGGCATGGTAGAATGGGGGCCGTGCTTGACCACCTGTATCTCGACTGGGCCGCCACCGCGCCTCTAAGCAGAGAGGCGCGCGACGCCATGGCCCCTTACCTCGCCGGGGATTTTGGGAACCCCTCCAGCCTGCACGCGGCCGGTCGGCGCACGCGCCTGGCCGTGGAGGCCGCCCGCGAGCAGGTCGCGGCCGCGATCGGCGCCCAGCCGGCCGAGGTCATCTTCACCAGCGGCGCCACCGAGGCCGACAACCTTGCGCTGCTGGGCGCGGTCCGCGCGTCGACCCGCCGGCACGTGGTGGTGAGCGCGGTCGAGCACCCGGCGATCCTGCGCGCCGCCGAATGGCTGGAGCGCGAGGGGTATGAGGTGTCCCGCGTGGCCCCGGATCGGAAGGGATTCGTGCATGCCGCCGAGGTGGGCGCCGCCATCCGCGACGACACCGCCCTGGTGGCCTTGATGGCGGTGAACAACGAGACCGGTGTGGTGCAGCCGGTGGCCGAGGTGGCCGCCCTCGCCCACGCGGCCGGCGCGCTGATGCTGTGCGACGCGGTGCAGGCGCTCGGCACCCGGCCCATCTCGGTGCGCGAGTGGAACGTGGATCTGCTGAGCCTATCCTCACACAAGGTCGGTGGTCCGCAGGGCGCCGGCGCGCTCTACTGCCGCTCCGGCGTGGATCTCGCGCCCTTGCTGATGGGTGGCGAGCAGGAGCGCGGGCGACGCGGCGGCACCGAGAACGTCCCCGCCATTGTCGGGATGGGAGCCGCCGTGGCGGCCGCCGTTGCCGAGCCAGAGGCACGCACCGCTCGGCTCGTGGACGTGCTGAGGGCCGTCGAGTATGGCGTCCTGACCAGCGTTCTGGACATCCTCGTGGTGGGCGTGGGGACCACCCGAGTCCCCAATATCACCTGCGTCCAGTTCGAGGAGGCGGACGCCGAGACGCTGCTCGCCGCGCTCGACATGGCCGGCGTCGCCGCCTCAAGCGGCTCGGCGTGCAGCAGCCACACCATGGAGGCCTCCCACGTGCTGCTTGCCATGGGGATGTCGGAGACCGAGGCGCGCGCCTGCGTGCGGTTCTCCTGGGGGCCCACGACCCGCGCCGAAGATATCGGGCGCCTTCTCAATCCCCTCCCGGAGCTGGTGGCGCGCAGCCGTGAGGCGGCCCGGCGCCGGCGCGAAAAAGTGGCGCTCTGATGAGCCGCGTCGCGGTCGCCATGAGCGGCGGGGTCGACTCGTCCACGGTGGCCGCCCTGCTGCGCGAGGAGGGCGTCGACATCGTCGGCCTCACCATGCAGACCTGGCCTTCCGCCGCGAAGGCCGCGCAGGCCGGGCGCGCCCGCGGGTGCTGCTCCATCGAGGAGATCTGCGACGCCGAATCGGTGGCCGGACGCCTGCGCATCCCCCATTACACCTTGAACTTGCGGGCCGACTTCGAGGCCACGGTCATCGACGACTTCGTGCGCGAGTACCTCAACGGCCGCACCCCCAACCCCTGCGTGCGCTGCAACCAGCACGTGAAGTTCGACCTGTTTCTCGAGCGGGCGCGCGCCCTGGGCGCCCAGCGGGTGGCCACCGGGCACTACGCGCGCATCGAGCGCGACGAGGCGAGCGGCCGCTGGAAGCTGTTGCGAGGCCGCGACGCGCACAAGGACCAGGCCTACGTCCTGCACACGATGACCCAGGATCAACTGGCCCACACGCTGTTCCCCCTTGGTGAGCTCACCAAGAGCGAAACCCGCGCCCTGGCCGCCCGCTTTGGCCTGCGGGTGGCCGACAAGCCGGACAGCGTCGAGATCTGCTTCGTGCCGGACGGCAACCACGGCGACCTGATCAAGGCGCGCTTTCCCAACGCCGTGCGACCCGGCCCGTTTGAGGACCTCGAGGGCCGGATGCTGGGCGAGCACCGTGGACTGCCCTATTACACCGTGGGTCAGCGGCGCGGGTTGGGGATCGCCGCCGCGCATCCCCTGTACGTGGTGCGCATCGATCGCGAGCGCAACGCGGTGGTGCTCGGACCGGCCGAAGCGCTGGAGCGCTCGCGCTTTCGGGTCACCGACCTCAACTGGATCCGTCCGGTGGAAAACGTGGTGGCGTGCACCGCGCAGATCCGCTACAACGCGCCCGACGTCCCCGCCACGGTGACGTTGACCGGCGCGGCCTCGGCTGAAGTGGTGCTGGCCGCCCCGGCACGCGCCATCGCGCCCGGCCAGTCGGCGGTGTTCTACGACGGCGAGGAAGTTCTGGGCGGCGGCACGATCTCTACTTAAGCATCGCGCCGGAAATAATTTTCGCGTCCACGTCCAACTCCCCGGTTTGCCGATCCACCTGCAAGTCGAGGATGGTGATGCCCGGCTTGCTGCTGGTGAGCCAGACCTTGATCGCGTCCTGGGTCGGGATCAAACGATCGGGGCTGGCCGGGGTGGTGATGGTATTGAGCACCTTGTGAGAGGATACCTCGATCACCGATACGTTGTTCGAGCCGTTGTTGGCCACGAACGCCTTGGTGCCGTCCGGCGAGAACACGATCGACGAGGGGGCCTTGTAGTCGGTCAGGGTTTCGACGATCTCATTGGTCTGGGTGTCGATGATGACGATGAAGTCCTGTTTCTCGCAGCACACCCAGACCTGCTTGCCGTCGGGCGTTGACGCCACCGCGTCGGGATTGCCGCTGACCGGAATGGTGGTCAGCGTCTTGTTGGTGTCCGGCTGCATGACCGACACGTTCTCCGACCTGTAGTTGGTCACGTAGAGCGTCTCGCCATCGGGGAGGATGGTCAGGTCGCGGGGCGAGTGGCCCACCGCCATGATGGAGTCCATCTGCGGCGGATCCTGAGTCAGGTTGATGCGCGAGACGTTGTGCGTCCCTTCGTGGACGGCGTACATGCGGGCGCCGCTCTGATCGATGACCAGTCGGCCCGGACCGCGGTCCACCGGGATCGCCGGGTTCCGCTCCGGCAATTCATTGTTCGAGGTTTTCAAGCGCAGGATGCGGTTGCCCGGCCGGTCCGAGAGATAAAGCCACTGGCCGGTCCGATTGTCGAGCGCCACGTCGGCAATATCGGTGCGGAATTCGTTGCGGTACACCGGCCGCTGCGTGTTGAGGCTCACCGTGATCAGGTTTCCTTCCGCGGCCAGAAAGTACGCGATGGGCCCGACTTCGGTGCGGTTGAACGCGGCATAGGTGGGATTCTTCCATAACCAGAGCCCCACCAGGACAATCATGGCCAGCGCAATCTCGGCGATAAGAAATGCGCGGCGCTGGGAGAGAATTTTTCCGACCACCCACCAGGCCTTTTCCACCCACTCCGGCGGGAGGGCGGGCTGTGGCAGGCGCGACGGCGCGGGCTCGTCCCTTTTCTTGGGCACCTCCGGCGGGTGCAGGACGGCATCCAGGTTTTTTTTCAAATCCTCGAAATTCGCGTAGGTTTTCTGAGACTCGCCTTGCAGGCAGCGGTTGATCAGCTTGGCCAGCTCCGGGCTGACGTTGGCGTTGGCCGGCAGGCCGAACGCGCCGGGTTTTTCCTTGGTGAGTAGAAAGCACGTGGTCTCGCCGAAGCGCGCGAATTCATTGAGGATGTCGGTGGGGGCGTCGGTGAAGATGCGGGGCGGCGCGGTGGTGGCGAAAAAACGATCCAGCCCGTAGTTGATGATCTTGACCTTTTCATCAGAGGTGAGAATGATGTGGGCCGGCGAGAGCGCGTGCAAAATGAACGGCTTGGGCCGATTGTGCAGGTAGGAGAGCGCGTCGCACATCTGCAGCGACCAGCCGAGAATCTGCTTCTCGGGCAGCGGGTTGACGCTCATGTCGCAGAGCGTTTGCAGCGTCACGCCTTCCACGTGCTCCATCACCACGTACTCGCGGCGCGCCTCGTTAAAATAGCCGAGCACGCGCGACAGGTCCGGGTGATCGAACTGCATGATCGACTCGACGGCTTCCACGAACAGCAGTTTCCGCTCGGCCAGGGTCTCCTCGTCGAGCGACGCCGAGGGGATGATCTCCTTGACGATCCAGTTTCGATCAGTGACTTTCAGATCGCGGGCAAGGTAGACGCCCCCGTCTTCCGCAAACGCGATGACCTTCTTGATCTGGTATCGATTGTTGAGCAGGGTGCCGGGGGCGAGCTCAAAACTCATAGCGGGTCCATTCAGGGATAGGGCATGAAAATCCTTTGCGCCCAAGGTTTGCAAAACCTCGCAGCGGCGCCGTTGCTGACGCTTCGGCCGGGCCTGCCGGAGTGAAGGATTCACAATCTCCCGGGCCGAAACAGCCCCGTCCCTAGCCCGTCCCTAATAT
>VGFD01000076.1 GCA_016868975.1 Armatimonadota bacterium
AGCGTGCAGAAAGTGCAATCATTGTGCTTGCAGCCGACCGTGGACTGCACCAGCACGTCTCGCGCGCGATCCGGGGGGACGATGGGATCGCCCTGGTAGACGGACGCGAAGCGGCGCCCATCGGCCTCGAGGTCCAGGTCCTGGGCGCGTTCAGCGGCCGGCCTCGTAGCGCACCCAGGAGAGTTGATCCACCATGACCGTCATGCGGACCCCGTCGAAGGTACACAGAGTGGCGCCCTCACGCGCCTGGGATACCGTCAGCGTGTGCATCTCATGAATCCAGGCAGAGCGCGCGGCAGATGCGGTATCGGTCGGACGTCGGATGTTGGACGCATCCACGATGAGACTATCATGGCCCCAGATCCAGAAAGGGGAACTCATGGCGAAACGAGCCGTCGAGGAATGCGGCCACCTCGTTCACGCGCTGCCCGCGCAGCGGGCGAAATTCTTCCGCGCCGTACCGCTCTGCGTATTCCGTCCAGGGGCCTTCGCAGACCGGTTCGTAGCGGCATCCCCGACACTGGGGAAACTTCTGCTTGATGCGAAGCCGCTCCTCAGACCAGTCGCGGGTTTCCCGCTCGTCGCCGTACTGGCGCACTTCGGCATATTCTTCAAGCTGCTGCGCGATCTCGGAGACGAAGCGCTCGTACCCTTCCATCATGCAGAACGGAAACGTCTCCGCGTCCGCCGTCATACCCGCAGCGGTGGCGGCATCCAGCGCCGCATGCACTTCTTCCATCACGTCACGATAGCGCGGCACCACGACGTCCCACAATTTGCGCGCGGTGCCCAGCGCGTGCGGAAATGCGATGCTCACGTGGCATGCTCCCAGCTCCGCGAGCCGCCGGACGGTGGCCGATACCACCGACTGGTTCAGCTTCGAGAGGACTATCTTCGAGGAAACCACCTGCCGCCGCGCCACCAGGTTGCGGATGCCGCGCTCGGTATCATGAAACGCGCCGGACGTGCGAGTGACCGCATCGTGCACCTCGGCGGTCGGACCGTGCAGCGCGATGCAGTAGGTGATGGGCGCGATTGCGGTGATTTTGTCGGCGAAGTCCGAATTTGCGAAGCGCCGCCCGTTGCTCTGCATGTGGATGGCGTAGTCCAGGTCGCGGGCGCGCTCCAGAAGCACCGGGAGATCCTTTCGGATGGTCGGCTCCCCGCCCGTGAACACGATAACCTCGCCACGCGCGCGGCTCGTTTCCATTTCCGCGAGAAACTGCTCGGTCCGCTTGTCCTGGGACATGCCGCGCGCGCGCAGAATGTCGCGAAAATCATCCACCACGCAGTGCACGCAGCGGTCATTGCAGCTGTAGCCCAGCTTGATGTCTATGCGGCGCATTGGAGGCTCCCATGAGCGCGCTGCCGCGGGACGCCGTGGTGCACGGCGCGCCCGATCTGTGCCTGCTGCGGCGCGACGGACAGGTGCTGGCGCTGGATGCGGCGTACGGCGCCTGGGCGCTCCTCGATGCCGAGGAGGTGCGGCTGGTCACTTCTCTGGCAAGGGGCCGGCGGGTCGCCGAAATCGCCGAGGAGCACGCGCTCTGTAAATTGCACGAGCGCGGACTGGTGACGGTCAACGGCAGCCGCCGCACGGCCTCGGTGAAGCGAGTCAGAGCCCAACACCGCGCGCCCTCTCAAGTCACCCTCGACGCGGTGCCGGACGCGCGGACGCTGGCCGCGCACAAGGGGCCGCTGGCGGTGTCGTTCCGCTGGCCTCCCCGGGGAAATCTCCTGGCGCTGTGTGAGGAAGGCCTGGAAATCGCCCCCGTCGCGCACGTGTACGCTCCCGAGCACTATTCCGAAGCCTTCGAATTTCTGGCTGGGCTGGGATTTCGTACTTTTCGCGTCGCGCGCGGCCCCAATCTCGGGGAGGTCTCCGATACGATGCAAGCCGCTTTCGCGGAAGGACTCCTGGCCATGGGACGGCGGGCCGACGCGTTCAGCAAGGCCCGCCACGCCCGCTTTCACATCCCTGAATTTTCGCTGATGCTGGCCGCGGTGCGCGGCGCGCCGCCCCCTCCGCGCTGGAGCGCCACCCGCTGCCAGTCGTGCCGGCTGCGCCGCCTGTGCGGTGGCGCGGACGTGGACTGGTGCCGCTTTCAGCAGATTGTCCACGAAGCGCTGCTCTGGATGGTGGCCGAAGATCCAACCGTTGGCGAGCGTTTGTGCGTGCTTCACGAGCCTCTTCTTGAAACTGGTTTTCAATCACGATAAGCGAGCTCGGCCTGGATCTTGTGCGCCAGATTGACCGCGTAGTCCAGCGCACGCAGCGAGTTCTCGGAGAAGTCGAGGGGAACCAGGATGCGATGCGGCATGACGACTCAGCTCCTCTCTCCCAAGTATACCCGTGCGCGAGGCCGCCCGGCCATCGGGCGCCGAAGGGAGCCCTACTTCGGAGACGGTTGTGCCAACGGCAGCCCGCGCAGCGATTTTTGTCCCAGGCGGGAGAAATTGATGGACTCTCCCAGGATGCGGGCGGCTTCCTGAGGGGCGTGGAACCCGTTGGAATTTTCCGCCTCCACGAAGTCGAGGTAGAATTGCGCGCGCTTTTGCGCGTCGCGCGCCGCTTGCAGACGGTCGTCCTTTGCGCCCGCCTTTTGCGCCGCCTCAATGTCGGCGATGAGGTCGACGAGCGCGTCCATCGCCGTGTTGCGGAGCGCGAAATTGCGCTCCTGGATGGTTTCCACCCGGGCCTTCAGCTCGGCCTCGCTCCAACTGTGGCAGGTCTGGCAGGCGCGGTTGACGTTGAGCAGCGGGCTCTGCACGTGGTGGTCGCTGATTTTGAGCGCGCCCTCCCGCTTGAAGGGCATGTGGCAGTCGGCGCAGGCCACCCCGGAGCGGGCGTGCAGGCCTTGATTCCACAACTCGAACTCCGGGTGTTGCGCCTTCAGCACCTTTGCGCCGGTCTTCGCGTGCTTGAAGTCGGTGAAGCCCTCCTCGTCGTAGTAGGCGAGGATATTGTCCACCTTGAGCCCCTTGTGCCAGGGGTAGACGAGGCGTTTCGCATCACCCTTGAAGTAGTATTCCACGTGGCACTGGCCGCACACGAACGAGCGCATTTCCTGGCGGGTGGCCATCTTGTTGACGTCGTAGTCGGGCACTCCCTGCGACGCCTTGAGCGCCTTCATCCCTTCCATGAAGGCCGGGCGGGTCACCCGCAGCTCCATGGTTTTCGGATCGTGGCAGTCCAGGCAGGCGACCGGATGGTCCACCAGCTTGCGGGCGTCAACAAAGTCCATGTGGTTGATCTTCTCAAAGCCTTTGACAATGTCGCCGTCTCCCGCCTTGCGATAGGCTGCCACCATTGAGGCGTGGCAATTCAGGCAGGTGCCGGGCTGCTTTTTCACGATCTGCCGCTGGGTGTAGGTCTGGTCGTCGAGCATGAACGCATGGCCCCGGTCCTCGCGGAAGTCTTTGGCAAACGCGTAGCCGGCCCACATGGTCTTCAGCCGCGGATCCTCGTCGAGGCGCGACTGGGCCACCACCGAGCGGGGGTCGGCTCTGGTCGGCGTGCGCGGGTGCGCCTCGCTGCCTCCGAAGCGGGTCCTCTCCTGGTCGACGGTCCGCTTGTAGCCGTCGTATTGCATGGGGAAATTTTTGCCCCAGATCTGCGGATCCGTGGTGTCCTCGGTCAGCTCCACGACCTTGTAGAAGGGATTTTGCGCCTCCTGCTTGCGCTGCATGATGTTGACCAGCAGCGCGGTCACTCCGATGGCAATCACCGCCGCGATCAGCGCCGTGGCCGCGATGATTACGATGAGGCGTCGTCTGGTCGGCATGTTGATGGTCCTCTTTCTAACGGTGCCCGACGGAGCCGTGGCACTGGATGCAGGAAAGCTTTTGCATATTCTGGTGGGGGGCGCCAAAGGACACTCCCCCTGGACCAGATCCCGGGGGAGGCCCGTTGACGGCTTCCACCACGTTTTCGTGGCACTTGCGGCAGGCGTTTTCCGTGATGGCGCGGTTGCGCGCCTTCATCCGGATGGGCTCGTGGAAGTCGCCGGTGGTAAACGCGAGCGAATGGTGGTAGCCGTTCTCCGCCTTGGTGATGTACTTCGGGATGAATCCTGTTGGGGTGTGGCAGTCGTTGCACACCGCGACCGCGTGATGGCTGGAGCGGAGCCACCCCTCGTACTGCTCCCGCATGACGTGGCAGTTGGCGCACGCCTTCGGGTCGTCGGTCATGTACGAGCCGCCCCGGGCGTAGATGAACGTAAAGCCGCCCACGCCAAGGGCGGCGCCGCCCGCGATCCCGAGCAGGATCGCGAGGATTACGACCAGTCTCCAACGTGCCCTGGCTTTTTCGTCCATGTGGGTTATACCCTAACCTGACCGGAGGCCTGCCGGGAATAAGCGTCAACGGCACACCGGCATCGGGCGCGGACTCGATGGCGAACTCCCATCGCCTTAGTTATAGTTAGTATCTGGGATGTAAGAACCTGCAAGGAGCCAGCACGATGACCTCCGGTGCCCAGTCCGAGCGCCCGGTGATGACCATTCAGGCCGACGGCCCGGCCCCTGGCGTGCGCGCCATCCGATTGAGCGGAGACTTCGATCTGGCTACCTCTCCGGAGGCGCGACAGGCCTTTCACGAGGCCATCGACGAGGGCTGGCGGACGCTGCTGCTGGATCTGGTGGCCGTCCAGTACCTGGACAGCTCGGCGCTCAGCGCCATCACCGCCGCCGCTCGCCACGCCCGTGAGAGCCGGTGCCGGTTGGCCATCATCTGCCCCAGCCCGCAGATCCGTCGGGTTTTTCAGATCACCGGCCTGACCCGCCTCTTTTCCCTCTACGATACCCAGGAGGAGGCCCTGCGCTGAGAGCATGCCGGCCGCCTATCACCCGCGGGAAATGATCAGTCCGGTTGGAACACGCAAGCCGGATCTTCCCCGAGCGGGTCGCCGCTTGCGAAGTACGCTCGGGCCCTGGATCCGCCGCACAGGTCGCGATGCGGACAGATCCCGCAGCGGCCCTGGAAAGCGTCGGCCTGGCGCAGCCGGCGGAAAATGTCGCTGTCGCAATAAATATCGCGCAACGATTGTTCACGGAGGTTGCCGGCCACGGTCGGCAGGAAGCCGCTCGGGGTCACCTCTCCCTTGTAGTTGATGAAGACGATTCCCTTGCCGTCGCGCGTGTTGGCGCTGCGGTTGCGGGGACGGTGGGTGGCCGGGCCCAGGCGCGCGCGCAGGTCCGCGATGAGGTCGGCGGCCAGCCCGCGGGGCTCTTCCGGCTGCTCCAGCGCCACGCGGCGGAAGAACGGCGCTTCCACGGTACGCACGGTGACCCCGTAGTTCGCGGAGGCGACCAGAAATTCGCAGACGGCCTCCACGTCGGGCGGAGAGGCGGGGACCATCTGTGAGCCGCGGCCTTCGCTGATCAGGAAGAAGACTTCCCACACGTCCGCGCCGGCCCGCTGGATCTGCTCGAATATCAGGGGCAATTCGCGCACGTTCGAGGCCATCACTGTGGTGTTGATCTGGATTTTCAAGTCGATCTCGTTGGCGTACGCGATCAGCTCCATGGTTCGATCAAAAGTCCCGGGAACGCCGCGCAGGCCGTCATGCCCTTCCGCGGTGGCCGAGTCGAGCGAAAGAGAGATGGAGTGCGTGCCCACATCCTTGAAGCGGCGCATCATCTCCTCGGTGAGCAGGGGCGTGACGCTGGGCGACAGCGCGAATGGAACGCCGCGCTCGTTGGCCCGGTCGATCAGCTCCCAGAGCCGCCCGCGGCGGAGCACGTCTCCTCCGGTGAGGATCAGGATCGGGCTGGGGCGGCCGAACGAGGCCAGATGATCGATGAACGCCAGCCCCTCCTCGTGGGTCAGCTCGCCAGGGAGCGGCTCGGCGATTGCGGATGCGCGGCAATGCTTGCAGGCCAGTCCGCAGGCGCGTGTCGTCTCCCAGAATACGAGCAGTGGTCTCGCTTCAAAGTCCCAGGCCATGGGTGTTGCGACCCCTTCCCTTCCTGCGGGCGGAGGCCCGCCCTCGCCATGGTACCGACAAGCGCTTCTCGCCTCCATCGGGCGCGGACGGACCGTGATGGGCCGCGCATCCGAGGTCGCCGTGGGATGAGCACCCGATGGCGGCTAAGCCTGCTTGCGGGTACTCTTTGGTTAACGTCAGGCGCGCGCCGCGACTCGTCCCACAGCGAGCGGGGCCGCGTCCAGCTTTTGCGCCGCGGTTTGGCCTCGGAACTGGCCGCGGCGCCATGCAGCCGGTGCTTGAGCTTTCTGCTCGGTATGCGCACACGTGCTCGCGCCGGTCCGGGCCGGGCTGCCTGTCCGCTCATGTCTCTGTAGTGGGCAGGACAGCCCGGCGTGTGCATGTTGTGCAAAAGGGGGTCCGCTTGGAGAACGTTTTCATCCTTGACCCCGCGCGTTGCATCGGCTGTCAGGCTTGCGTCCAGGCATGCGGCGAGTGCGGAACCCATCGTGGCACTTCCATGATCCACCTGGAATACGTGGATCGCGCCCAATCGGTGCAGACCACCCCCCAGGTCTGCATGCACTGCGACGAGCCCACCTGCGCGCTGGTCTGCCCGGCCGACGCCATCAAGAAGACCCCGGACGGCGTGGTGCAATCCTCGCTCAAGCCGCGCTGCATCGGTTGCCAGAATTGCGTGCTGGCCTGTCCATTTGGCGTGCCCAAGTACCAGGCCGACTTCGACCAGATGATGAAGTGCGACATGTGCTACGACCGCACGTCCATCGGCAAGCGTCCGATGTGCGCCACGGTATGCCCCTCGGAAGCGCTCTATTACGGGCCGCTGGAAGCCTGGAAGGCAAGGCGCCGGGGACATCCGGTCAACGAGTGGCAGTTCGGCCGTCAGAAAGTGCGGACCAAAGTCTACATGGTGATGCCCGAGCCGGTGGCGCGGGTGAACATCGAGCCGGAGGGCCCCGAAAATGCCTGACATTTCCAAGTGGCGGCGCGATCTTCCGCTGGAGTGGGCGGTGGACGACTACATTACGCGGCGCGATTTCACCAAATTCCTGATCCTGATTTCCGGCGCCACCTTTCTCAGCAACGGATACCTGGTGGTCGAGAGCATGCTGCGCCGCGCGCGAAAGTTTCCTCTGGTGCGCGTCGCGGGCCGTGACGAACTCGCGGTCGGCGACGTCAAGCTGTTCCGCTATCCCACCGACAACGCTCCGGCAATCATGATCCGCCTCTCCGACACCTCGTGGGTCGCCTATTCCCAGCGCTGCACGCATCTCACCTGTCCGGTGCTGTTCGTAAAGGAGCACATGCGGCTGGAATGCCCCTGCCACGACGGCGCGTTTGACGTGACGGACGGGCGGGTGCTGCAGGGCCCGCCGCCACGTCCGCTTCCCAAGATCGCGCTGCGCGTCACCGATGAGGGGATTTTCGCGGAGGGGATGATCGCGTCGTGATTGACGAGGATCCACTGTCCGCGAAAATGGAGCAGCGCTCTTCAGGAGTCAGCCTGCTGCTGGCGGTCGTGCTCATCGTGCTGCTGCTCCAGCTCTGGCTGGCCTCCATCGCCATTGAGGAGTACATGGCCGAGGGCACCCGCCTGCAATTGCCCACGTTTGTGGCGTCCGGGTTCTGCTTTTTGTTCAACCTCGGGCTCTTGAAATATCTCTACGACCTCGACCGGGAGGAATAGGCATGCGCGATCGAGTTGCGGCGCTCGTCCTGGCGACGGTGTCGTTCACGGTTTCCTTCGCGGTCTGGGGAATGATGGCGCCGCTCGCCCGGACGCTTCAAGACATGTTTGCCCTGACCGAGAGCCAGACCTGGCTCTTGATTGCGGTTCCGGTGCTGCTGGGCTCGGTGATGCGCCTGCCCATGGGCATGCTGGCCGACCGCTACGGCGGCCGCCTGGTGTTCGGCGCCCTGCTGCTGTTCATGACCGTGCCGGCCTTCATGCTGAGCTTCGCCACCAGCTATGCCCACCTGGTGGTCGGCGGCCTGTTTCTGGGCATGGCGGGAACCTCATTTTCGATCGGCGTGGCATTTACCTCGAAATGGTTTCCGCCCGAGAAGCAGGGATTCGCGCTGGGCGTGTACGGCGCCGGCAATATCGGCCAGAGCGTGGCCTTGTTCGCGGTGCCGGTGCTGACCGCGTGGTATGGTTTTCCCACGACGTTTCGTCTGTTCGGCCTGGCTGCGTTGATCTGGGGGATTATTTTCCTGGCGATTGCCCGCAATGCGCCGCTGAAGGCGCAGCCGAAACCGCTGCGCGAGATGCTGCGCGTGCTGGTCGATCAGCCGATGTCGTGGCTCCTGTCGCTGTTCTATTTCGTGACCTTCGGCGGCTTTGTCGCCATGAGCATCGGCCTGCCCAAGATTCTGCAAGAGGCCTTTGGCATGAGCGCCGGCGAGGCCGGCCTGCGGGTGGCCGGGTTCGTGGCGGTGGCCACCCTGGTGCGTCCCCTGGGCGGCGCCTTGAGCGACCGCATTGGAGGGGCGAAAATCCTCTTTTTCGTTTTCGCGTCATCCGGCATGCTTGCGCTTTGCATGACCAGCGACCACATTCTGCCCTTCAGTGTGGGAGCGCTCGGCGTGGGGGCGGTCATTGGGCTGGGCAACGGCGCCGTGTTCAAGCTGGTGCCACAGTATTTTCCGAAAGACACCGGGACGGTCACCGGCCTGGTCGGCGCCATGGGCGGCCTGGGTGGTTTTTTCCCACCCCTGGTGCTGGGCGTGATCCGCGCGCGCACCGGCAGCTACGACCTCGGGTTTGTGCTCCTGGGTTTCTTTTGCTTCGCCTGCCTGGCGCTCAACTACTATTACCTTATGCTGCCGCGCTTTGCGCGCGAAGTGGAGCGGGGCGCGGCGCTGCGGGCCGCGGTGGCCTCCCTGCTGCTGCTGACGGCCATTTTTCTCGGCTCTCACGGGCTGCAGCACTTCGACGTCGCGCTTTCGGCCTATGCCTTTGCCACGGTGTTTGCGTGCTTCGGGCTGGTGTACCGCTACAGCGTGTGGCTGGAGAAGCCGCCCACGCGGATGTACTGGAAGCGCGGGTGGCAACTGTTCCTGCGCCCGCATCGATTGCCGGGAAATCTGGTCATGTTGGCCCGGCTTTTCATTTCCAATCTCGGCCTGCAGACCTTCATCGCCCGTCGCGGCCTGCAGCGCTGGGTCGCGCACCTGCTGATCTCATGGGGCTGCATCGTGGCCTGCCTGGTGACCTTTCCGCTGGTGTTCGGCTGGGTGCACTTCGAGGCGGATCCGGCCAATCCGATCGCCTACCAGGTTTTCGTGATGGGACTGCCGACCGGGACCTTCCCGTCAACTTCCATCGTGGGCTGGCTCACGTTCCACGTTCTGGATTTTTGCGCGCTCGCCATCCTGATCGCGATTCCGCTGGTGATGGGACGGCGCATTTACGATCGCGGCGCCCTGGGACTGCAGCGCTTCAACATGGATCTCTTGCCGCTGGTGCTGCTCATCGGCATCTGCGTGACCGGGCTGATGCTGACGGTCAGCGCCATGTGGCTGCGCGGGCATTCCTACAGTTTTATTGCCCTGCTGCACGCGTTTGTGGTGATCGTGACCCTGCTCTATCTTCCCTTCGGAAAGTTCTTCCACATTTTTCAGCGCCCCGCACAACTCGGCGTCTCGTTTTACAAGCAGGCCGGCGCGGAAGGCGAGCAGGCGCACTGCACCGCCTGCCGTCAGCCGTTTGCCAGCCGCCTGCAGGTGGAAGACTTAAAGACGGTTCTGGATGAATTGGGAGTGGACCAGACCATGGCAAGCGGAGCCCACTACCAGGATGTCTGCCCCAACTGCCGCCGTCGCGCCCTGGCCCGCCATCAGCTCAAGGCCATCGGCGGCCCAGGATTCTTGTGAGGAGCGCCCATGTCGAAGCCACCGCTTCCGATTGACGTCTTGATCAATGAATATGGCCCGCATCCCCAGCACGTGCCCGCCGGGGGCTGGACCGTGGGCGAGCCGGATCGGCTGGTCGCCACGCATTGCTGCTTCTGCGGGCAGCAGTGCGGGATTAACTTGAAGGTGAAAGACAATAAGGTAATCGGCTTCGGGCCGCGCGAGGATTTTCCGTTCAATCGCGGCAAGCTGTGCCCCAAGGGCGTGAAGCGGTACATGCAGAACGAGCACCCGGATCGACTCCTGCATCCCCTGCGCCGCACGGACAGCGGTTTTCAGACGATTTCCTGGGACGAGGCGTACGACGTCCTGGTGCGCGAGATTCGCCGCATTCAAGAGGCGCACGGCAAGGACGCCTTCGCCATGTTGAGCGGCGTCTCGTTGACCAACGAGAAGTCGTATCTGGTGGGCAAGTTTGCGCGGGTCGCCCTGCAGACGGCCAACCTGGACTACAATGGCCGTCTCTGCATGGTGAGCGCCGGCGCCGGCAACAAGAAGGCCTTTGGCATCGATCGCGCCGCGAATTCCTGGGACGACATCCTCCTGGCCGACGTTGTCATGGTGACCGGCGCCAACGTTGCTGAGTGCGCGCCCATCACCACCGACTACATCTGGCGCGCGCGTGACCGGGGCGCGAAGCTGATCATGATCGATCCGCGGGTGACCCCGCTGGCGCGCACCGCCGACCTGCACATTCCGGTTCGTCCGGGCGGTGACACCGCGCTGATGAACGGCATCCTGCACGTGATGATCGAGCGGGGATGGATCGACGAGGACTTTATCGCGCGGTATTCCACCGGGTTTGACGCGGTGCGCGAGGTGGTCAAGAAATACACCCCGGACCATGCCGGCGACCTGTCCGGAGTACACCCCGCGCTTATCGTGCGCGCCGCCGAGATGTGGGGTCCGGAGAAGACGAGCTTTCTGCTGCACGCGCGGGGTATCGAACATCACAGCAAGGGCGTTGAGAACGTCCTGTCATGCATCAACCTGGTGCTGGCCAGCGGGCGAATCGGCCGGCCCGGCTGCGGCTACGCGACCATCACCGGCCAGGGCAACGGGCAGGGCGGCCGCGAGCAGGGGCACAAGTGCGATCAACTGCCGGGCAATCGTGACATCGAAAATCCCGAGCACCGCAAATACATTGCCGACGTGTGGGGAATTTCCGAAGCCGAGCTGCCCCGCAAGGGGGCGAGCGCGCAGGAGCTGATGGAAATGGCGCACGAAGGGCGGATCAAGGGGCTGCTCTCCATCTGCTTCAATCCGCTGGTGTCGCTCCCCGACGCAAATTTCACCCGCGAGGCGCTGTCCCGCCTGGAGCACTACACGGCAATCGATTTCTTCATGAGCGAGACCGCGCGTCACGCGGACGTTATTCTACCGGGCTCGCTGCACGAGGAGGACGAAGGCACCGCGACCAGCGCCGAGGGCCGCGTCATCCGCATCCGCAAGGCCGTCGATCCGCCCGGCGAGGCGCGCGAGGACTGGAAGATCCTCCTCGACGTCGCGGAGCGGCTGGGCCGCGGACAGTATTTCAAGTTCAACTGCGCCGAGGACATGTTCAACGAGATGCGGGTGGCTTCGCGGGGCGGCACCGCGGACTACTACGGCATCACCTACGACAAGGTCGAGCGCAACAACGGAGTATTCTGGCCGTGCCCGGAACCCGATCATCCCGGCACGCCGCGGCTCTTCGAGAACGGAGTTTTCTACACCGCCGACAAGAAGGCGCACTTCAACGCCGTCGAGCACCGCCCGCCGGTCGAAGTGCCGGACGAGACGTATCCGGTCGTGCTGACCACCGGCCGCGTCGTGAGCCAGTATCTCAGCGGGACCCAGACCCGCCGCATCGGCGGCCTGGTCGACCAGTACCCGGAGCCCCTGGTGGAAATGCACCCGGAGTTGGCCGCCCGGCACGGCCTGAAATCCGGCGACCTGGTCACGGTGGAAAGCCGGCGCGGCCGGGTGACGCTGACGGCATCCGTGGTCAACACCATCCGTAACGACACCGTCTTCATTCCTTATCACTGGGCGGAGGAAAAATCCGCCAACCTGCTTACCATTCGCGCGCTGGATCCGGTGTCGAAAATCCCCGAATTCAAAGCCTGCGCCGTCCGCCTCCGCAAGGCGTAGATCTTTTGCGGAATCTAGAATTCCTCCCCCTGCGCGCCTGGCCCGCCGCCCCCGAAGGGACTTCACGAAATGGCGAATTCTCCCGTCGTCTGCCTGGCGTCCACTCCGCCGCTCGCCGCGGGTACTTCACGGAATGGCGAAGTGGCTTGCCGCTAACCCCCTGAGGCTGCCTGCACCTTCGCCATCGCTGCCTTCAGTTGGGAGAGCCGGGACATCACGTGGCCCTCCACGCGGGTCGCTTCCTCGCGGTCGAAGTCCACGTGCAGGTGCTTCTTCACCCCGTAATCGGAGAGCGTGATGTGCAGTTTCGCCTTCAGCCCGTGACGCGCGAGCGTGGCCTTCACGCAGTGCAGGGGACAGCCGTCAAGGGCGATCAGCGGACGGCCGGACTGGGCCTTGCGGACCAGCGCCGGGATGTCTCCGCCCAATCCGGCCGCGCACGACATTTCCGCGTGGCCGCCGCGGTCAATGTGCAGGGCGATGTCGTTGGCCATCTGCGCCGCGCTGGAACAGCCGGAGCAAGAGTACAACAGCGGTTGATCGAGGTCTTTCATTCGCTTCCGCCTGTTTTTGCGGCGGCTGCCACCGACATATTCTCCTCCGGGTCGCCGTTTGAGTATTCCCAGCATACCCCGCGGATGGGCCAGGAACGCTCGGTCGGACAAGGCGGATCGCATCAGGCCGGGGCCGTATGGCAGCGGCGCCGATCAACCACCGAAAATGACGACGGAGGTCAGCCGCGATGAACGATCATGCGATGTTGTACAAGCTGATCATGCCGGCGCAGCACGGTGGCTGGGGATTTCTGCTGGAGCCCATGCTGCTCGGATTGATCCTGGCCCCCACAGCGCCGGGCGCGCTGCTGGCGGTGGCGGCATTCCTCGTGTTCTTGACGCACCACCCGTTGAGCGTCGTGATGGGGGACTTCCGAAAGGGAGAATGGTCGCCCCGCGGCACGCTCCCGCTGCAGATTTGCGTGCTCTTCCTGGCTGCGGCCTGGGCCGCTTTCAGCGTGGCCGCCATGAGCGCCTGGCAGTTGTTCTGGCCCGCGCTCACCGTGGGCGTGCCCTGCGCGCTCGTCTTTCTGTATGAGGACGCCAGCCGCCACATCCGCTCGCTCCCAGGAGAATTGGGCGGAGCGCTGGGGATGGCCGCCCTGGCGCCGGTCATCATGCTGTGCGGGGGATGGTCGTTGACGGTTTCCTTCGCGGTGTGGGCCCTGCTGGTGGCGCGCAGCGTCATCGCCATCCTGTACGTCCGCATGCAGGTGCGGCGCATGCACCGCAAGCCGTTTCGAGTGGGGCCGGTGGTGAGCGCCCATGTCGGCGCGCTGGCCGCCGTCGCGGTCGGCTGGGGCCTGGGAATGGTGCCGCTCACCGCGGTGGCCGCGTTCTGCGCGATGCTGTTCGTTGTGATGCGCGGCGTGCGGGTTCCCCCAGAGAGCGCGAAGGCGCTCGGCTGGAGCGAGATGCGGCTGGGCATCGCCACCGTGGCGCTGGTGGCGGTCGGCTACCTCTGTGCATAACCCCTTCCGTTCCCCACGGAAATGAAGCGGAAGCTCGGTGACCTGAGCTTCCGCGATACCTTTTACCCTATCTTGTGGGGGACGCCAGCGGCATCCCTGAGTGGCCCATAAAGAACGCGACCTGAGCGATCAAGTCAATTCTTGGCGGGTCAACTTTCATTGTGGGGCGACGACGCGGACCCGCGCCGTGTTCCCAGGAGATCCTACCTGTTTTGGGGACGACGCTGACATCAGCCACAGGCCCGAGCCGGACCTACCATCGCCGGCTGATGGTCGAAGTACGGTGCTGGTGGTACCTCCGGCAAGGCCAGGAGGCCGGCTGCTCGGGAGGCGAAGCACAAGCGCCATGGAGTTCGCGATCTTTCTTGACCGCCACGGCGTGCCCACGCGCGATGCCGTTCGCGACCACGTGCTTGCGCTGCGCGCGCTGGAGCGCGAGGGCCGGCTCATCGCGGCCGGTCCCCTGGGAGACGGCAGCGGCGGGCTCATCCTGGCCGCGTTCGAGGACGCCGCGGCCGCCAGCGCCTACGCCGAGGCCGACGCCTTCGTGCGGGGCGGCACGCACTCCGCGCGGGTGGTTTCCTGGGAGCGATCACACGCCGGCAATTTTCACCTGGGCGTCCTGGCTGGGGAAGACTGAGCGGTGGGTTCGGACCCTCCCTAAACCCTACCGGTAAACACCTACCGGGGGTAGGGCGGGCATCGGATGTCGGCCGAGCGCCGGGCGCTGTTACGATTCCTGCGAGAGTGGCCGCGTCGCGCGCCATTCCAAGTCTGAGTCGAACCACCGTCGAGAGCGTGCGCCACCGAGAAGCGCGCGCACCGCCGCTGACGGTGATCGGCTCGAAGGAGCATTGCGATGACCCAAACGAGCGCGCCCGGCACCGTTGCCTATGACGAGGATACCCCGCGGCTTTTCGCCGTGGCCACCATCGTCTGGGGCATCGTCGGCATGCTTGTCGGCCTGTACGTCGCCCTCGAGCTGGCGTTCTATCAGTTGAACTTCGACCAGCCCTGGCTGACCTTCGGGCGCCTGCGGCCGTTGCACACCAACGCGGTGATCTTCGCTTTCGCTGGAAATGCCGTCTTCGCGGGCATCTACTACTCGACGCAGCGGCTCTGCCGGACGGCCATGTGG
>VGFD01000077.1 GCA_016868975.1 Armatimonadota bacterium
GAGATCCTGGGCGGTGTCGCCCATTTCCCGAATGATTCCGCCATAGTCGGAGGTGCTTTTTCGCACCGAAGCGGCCTGATCGTCCAGGCCGATGCCGTCCAGTGCGTCGGCCGCCACGCCGCCCAGGGTATCGATTCCCTCGCCGGCCGGGCGGGTGGCGTCGCTGGCCAGTGAGCCGGCCGCTTCGCGCACCTCGTCGGTAATATTGTTCGCGGCGTCGGACGCAACCTCACCGACGGCGTCCGGTGCATCCATCACGCTGCCGATCACGCTCGCGAACGACGCGCCGTCGTCGTCGTCTTCCTCGTCCGATTGGAAATCATCGGACGAAGGCGCGGACAAAGCAGCCGTCGCGGTGCGCGCCCGCGCATCGGCCGCCGATTCCGGGTGTCGCGCCAGCGGCTGGGATATCGTGCTCGCGGGCGGCGCGGCGTGGACTTCTTGCACTCCTGCCATGGCGCTCAGCGTCCGCCAGCCGCCGCGTAGGTGGCCCAGGCGCTGCCGTGGCCGTGCTTGATGGCCCACGCGGTGGTCAGCGCCTGCTGCCGCCAGTCCATCCAGTTGAGCGGGCCGAGGCCCTCCCACGCCTTGGGGTTCGCCTTGCGCGCCTGTGGCGCGTAAGAATTGAAGGTGGGCTCGATAAACTGGAACATTCCCTTCGAGGGCGTGCCCTTCCGTGCATTCGAGTCCCAGTTGTTCACCGCGTTCGCCTGGAAATTCGACTCGCGCCGGGCAATTTCGGTCAACACGTTCGGATCGGCGCCGTAGGCGGACGCGGCATTGCGTATGTACGACTTGATGGCGCCCTGGTCGCGCGTGCCAGCGCCTGGCGCTTTGCCCGGTGAAGGGCCGGCGCCGGCAGGATGACGCGACCCGTACGCGTCTTTGAGGGCGGAAATGCCCTGATGTCCCTTTTTCTTGCCGGCCTTTCCCATCAGCAGGCTCGTGAGAATTTGCATCATTTGCAGCATCATGGTCTGCATGAGCATGGTTTGCATCATCATCATGGGCTGCATCATCGAGTCGCCGATGCCGCCGAAGGGACCCGCCGCGCGCGCGGTCGCCGTGCCCAGACCCATCCCGGCGCAGCATGACGCCGCGCTCTCACCCGGCCCGCTCAGCCTGGAAAGTACGTCCATCTCCCTCGTCCTCCTGGCGCTATCGTAGCAGGTGGGCTTCACGAGTAAAGTGGCCGGATGTAACCAAAATTAGAATGATATTTCCAAAGTGTGAACAACTCGGGTCGGAATTCGAGCAATCGGATCGTCCCGGCGGGCGCGTGGCCCCCTCGCCACCGGATTTCTCGTTGTACGCCCAGGTGGCCGGATCGCTGTCTTCCACGGTGTAGGTCGGCCGGAATCCACGCGTTGGGCCGGGCAAGCCAGTTTACGTTGGTGGCGCCGGAGCCGGACTGACCCTGTGTCCGCCAGGGGCCGTAACGAGCGCCCTGATCGCTCCTGAGACCGATGGTGCCCGGAGTTCGACCTGCCCCGAGAGAACTGGATGCCCTTGAAGTCCTGGCGCACCGCAAAGTCGATTCGAGCGCGGTTGATGCGGGCTGTCTTGCGTGCCACCATCTCCTCCAGCGCCTGATCCATCTCCGCGGTGGTCGGTGAGCGAGGCGGCCGGGTTTTCCAGGGACAACAGCTCGGCGCAAAACCGGGAGAAATGTTTTCCATCCGTTCACACCGGCGGCCGGTGATTTCACGCGTGCGCGACGACCCGGGGATGGGCCACGGCTACCATGCCGGCACATTCCCGGGCCGCGCGCCGCCGCGGCCGGACGCGTGGAGGACGCCGTGGACACCTTAAAGCCCCTGCCCGAGCAGCCCGCCGCGGAGCGGGCATGGTGGGAAAACGCGGTCATCTACCAGATCTACCCGCGTAGCTTTCAAGACTCGAATGGGGACGGCATCGGGGATCTTGCCGGCATCCGCTCTCGCCTGGACTACCTGCAGCGGCTCGGGGTGGACGCCATCTGGCTGAACCCGATCTATCCTTCGCCCCAGGTGGACTTCGGCTACGACGTGTCCGACCACGCGGACGTGGCGCCGGAGTTCGGCACCCTCCGGGACTTCGACGCCCTGGTGTCCGCCGCGCGGGCGCGCGACATCCGGGTCATTGTGGATTTCGTGGTCAACCACACCTCCGACCGCCACCCGATGTTTGTGGACGCCCGCTCCGATCGCAATTCTCCGTTTCGCGACTGGTACGTCTGGAGAGATCCCGCCCCGGACGGCGGTCCTCCCAACAACTGGAGGGGGTTCGAGGAGTCCGCGTGGACGCTGGATGCGGCCACCGGCCAGTACTATCTGCACTACTTCTACCGCCAGCAGCCGGATCTGAACTGGCGCAATCCGGCGGTGCGCGCCTGGATGTACGACCAGATGCGCTTCTGGCTGCGCCGCGGCGTGTCCGGCTTGCGCCTGGACGCGATCGACTGGCTGGTGGAGGACGCCTTCCTGCGCGACAACCCGCCGCAAGAGGAGGTTCCCCTGGCGGTGCGCAGGGCCCGCGGCTTCATCGAGGGGCAGACCCCGGTGTACAACGTGGACCAGCCGGAACTGTTCGACATCGTTCGCGAGATGCGGACGGCCTTGCGGGACTTCGGCCACGATCCGCTGCTCCTGGGAGAGGCCTGGGCGCCGCCGGACGTTCTGCGTCGGCTGTACGGCGCCCGGCGCGACGGTCTTCACACGGTCTTCCAGTTTCTCTTCCAGAGCCTGACCGCCCTTGACGCCGGGGCGTTTCGCGAGGTCATGCGGGAGGTGGACGGCGAGCTGCGGGACCCTGACGGCCCCCTGCCGGTGGTGACCGTGCTGGGAACCCACGACGTTTCGCGCGTGTTGACCCGCCTTGCGGTGCCGCTTGAATGGCGCGCCGCCGTGGCGCGGCTCCTGGCGACCCTTCAGCTGACCCAGCCCGGCCTGGCCTGCATCTACTACGGCGAGGAGCTGGGGATGTTGGACGGCCGGCCGGAGCGACTGGGGGACCTGCGGGATCCGAAGGCACTGGCGGCATGGCGGCGCCACGCGTGGCGCTGCGGATACGAGGCGACTCCAGACCTGACCCTGATGGAATTGAGCCGCTGGGCGGGGGCGCCGGATTACGGCCGCGACGGGTGTCGCCTGCCCATGCAGTGGCACGACGGTCCGAATGCGGGATTCACGTCCGGGAAGCCGTGGCAGGCCGTTCACCCGGACCACGCGCGCTGCAACGTCGCGGCGCAGGAGGCGGCGCCGCGCTCCCTGCTGGCTTTCTATCGAGCGCTCATCGGTCTGCGGCGCCGCCACCGGTCCCTGCGCGAGGGCGCTCTGCGCCTGATCGGGGACGATCCGCACGTGCTGGCCTACGAGCGCGTGGCCGGTAACGAGCGCGCGCTGGTGGTGCTCAACATGTCTTCTCGCGAGCGCATCTTCCCGCTGTCGGGAGAGGGGCCGTCCTTCGTTCTGTCGTCGCGCGGCCCGCGTCCCCGCCCCCGCCACGCCATCGGCCTGCTCCCTTACGAGGCGGCGATCCTGGTCGGAGAAGAGGCCTAGCAACGGGTGGCCATCAGCGGCAGGGCCGCCGCCCAGAGTCGCCATTCCCAAAAAAAGGGCCTGGGACAGGGCTCCTGCACCCCATCATCATGGCCGGCAGGAGGGGCTGAGCGGTGTCCGAAGTCGGTTTTGTCACCTTGGTGGAGGTGGGGACTTGGCCGGCGTTGAGGGCTTTGACTATAAGGCGCGTCGCGATCGGAGCGGCGATCCGCATCGGGAACCAGGCCCGATTCACCTGGAGCGGACGCCGGGGCAGCTGGCCTACACCGGCATCCCCACGTTCATGGGCGTTCCGGTCTGTCTCACGCAGGAGGATCTCAAGGCCGGGAAAGTGGACGTCGCCGTCGTGGGCGCGCCCGTCGACATGAGCACCGGCATGCGGGGCGCCGCGTTTGGGCCGCGTTCCATCCGCTGCGACGAGCGCATGCTGCCCCAGACGCCGATGGCCATGATCAACCCTGACACGCGGGTTCGCCCGTTTGACGTGCTGCGCGTGGTGGATTACGGCGACGCGCCGGTGGAGCGCCCGCCACCGGCACGCCGGAAGCCGGAGGACTGACGCCGCGCGAGTTGTTGCCGGCAATTCGCCGAGTATGCCACGAAACGCATGTGGTCGGGATGGAAGTAGTGGAAGTGGCGCCCCTGCTCGACCCTGGATATACGACCGCCATGTACGCCCGGCGCGCGATACTTGAAGCACTGACCGGATTGGCACAGCGGCGCCTGGGACTGCCCGGGCCCAATTACCGCGATCCGGTCATGTCCGGCGAGACCCCGTTCGCAAACTGATGGACGGCACGCTGCTGGCCATCACCGGCGCACGTACCGTGGCGGTGGACGACCTTGCGTCCAGGCTCGGGCCACTGGTGGTCGTTTGCGACAGCGGTAATCCCATCGCGGGCATCCGCACCCTCGCGTTCCGCGGCGCCCGGCGGATTGTCGTATTGTCCCTGCCGCTTACCCTGGCGCAGGACGATGGATCGTTAGGGAATCTGGTCCGCCTGGCCAGCCAGCGCTATCCGTTTCTCACCTTTCACCTCGCGTCAAAGCCGGGCTGGCTGGACTGGGCCGACGCACTGAGAGAGGCGGCCCTTGACCTGGGCCCAGTCGTCTTGACTGCATCAATGACCGGTGATCCGGTGGCCGACTCCAACCTCGCGCGGCTCGTCGGCCGCCACGGGGAATTTTCCGGCCCAGGGGCCGACGGCATCGCCGTACCGTGGCCCGACGCGGCGCTCACCAGCGCGGTATTTCTCGACCGCCTGCGCGAGTGCCACGCCCGCGCGCTGCAAGACGACACGCTGCAACGGCCCGACCCGACCGCGATTGCGGCACGCCACAATGCGGCGGAAGACGATGCTGCCCTGCGCGAGCTCGATCGAAAAATCAACGAATTATTGCCGCCGATGTACCAGGAACGTGCCGCATCCGCGCAATCCATGGGCAGTGCGCAACTCCTGGTCGACAGCGGCGGCGCGGTCGCCTGGGACCGCATGTGGACCAGTTTCTGCGATCTCGCCATGGCCGGCGGTCCCAGCCATCGCGGCACGCTGCTCGAGGCGGTGTCGTCCACGGAGGCGCTTGGCGACGAAGAAAATTACGCCAGGGTGGTCGCTGAAATCGAGCGCGGCATTCGCCTGGCCACCCATCTTCCCATTGTAAAAAGCAAGAACGCGGGCTGGGTCGGCGTCCGCTGCGACACCGAGGAAATGGCCACCTGGCTGCTCCGCGCCATTATCGTGGAAAACGTCATGGTGCGCCGCGAAGGAGACGTCCTCTATCTACCCGCCGGCCCAGGTTTCCGTCTGGAGCGGGAGATCAAGAACGTGGTCACCGCCGTGGCGAAGACGTGCCACTACTGGATGGCGCACAAAATCGCTCGGGCACCCTGGCCCGGCGTGAGCGGCGAGAAGCCGCCCTCAACCCGGCCACATCAGCAGCGCGATCCCCGCCACCGCGAGCAGGGCGCCCAGCGACGCCCGGGCGGTGATCCGCTCGCCCGCGAAAACCGCCGACAGGGGGAGGACGAACAGCGGCCCGGTGGCGCTCAGCGTGGTGGCCACCCCGGTCGAGGCTAGCTTGAGCGCGAGCATGGACAGGTAGATTCCCAGAAACGTTCCCAGGAAGGCCGCTGCCGCCAGCGTGCGCAGCACGCGAGGATCGCGCAGCGGCGTGACCCAGTCGCGCAGAGCGCCGCTCGCCATCCCCCATGCGAACAACCCGGCCACGGCCCAGGCCTGGCGCACCACCGTGGCCTCCAGCGCGGGAACCTCGCGAAGCGCCACCTTTGACAGGAGCACGCCGGCCAGGTGCGCGCCCACCGACACCAGGGCCGCAACCACGCCCGCCACCGCGAGCGCTTTACTCCCCTCCGATCGCTGGAGCATCACCCACCAGACGCCGCCCATTGTGACCGCGATGCCCAGCCACTGCCGGGGTAGGAGACCCTCGTTTAGCAGCATCCAGGCGCCAAGCGCGGCCAGTCCGGGACCCAGGGTGTCCATCAGGAGCGTCTGCCGCGGACCCAGCAGCGTCAGCGCGCGGAAGTACGCCGTATCACCGATGAGGATGCCGACGATGCCGCTCACCCCGAGCAGCGCGAAGTCGGTGCCCGCCACCGCCGCAGCCCCCTTCACCGCCAGCAGCATTCCGGTGAGCGCGAGCGCCAGCACGCCTTTGCCCAGGTTGAGGCCCCAGGGCGACACGCGGGCGCCCAGGCGGCCGAAAATCATCGCGCCCAGGGTGAAGAAGAAGGCGGACGCCAGTGCCGCGGCGCCTCCGGCGACGTCGTCCATGCGTTCCTCGAAGTATAGTCGTGCCGCAGGCGATCTTTCAAGGAAGTCGCCCGCTTCCATCACTCAGCGCCCGGCTTGTCCCCCCTGCCATGAGGAGACGCGTGAGGAGACGCGTCCGCGCATCCTGGTTGTTGGGCGCTTGACAGGCGCATTGAGGTGACCTTCACCAACCGTAGCGGTTACGACGTGGCCTTCTACCTCAACGGCGGCGCCGGAATCGAAGCCACGCTGGCCGATGGGAAGTCGGCGACCTGGACAGTCGTCGTGGACCCTGGCGTCGAGCCTTTCGTGCGGATTCACCAGGTCAAGGGCAAGTCCTTGGAATTCAGCCTCCAAGACGGTGGACGATACGTCTTCAGGGTTGAAGGCGGCAAGATCGTCAACGCCTTGGAGTAGCGCGCCCGTCCGAACCCAGGGCCGGTCGACTCCGCGGACCACTATGTAAAGAAGCCCTCCGTGAGGAGGGCGATGCACATGAGGGGGTTCAGGGTGGACCCTCCTTCCTTTACGAGGTTGGAGAGTCGAGATGGTAGTAATAACCTCCTTGCTGGCCGGGGGCGAGAGAGATGACCTGGTGGCCGGGTGCGTCGTTGTTGGAGCCGATCAGTTGCGTGGCGCCGGGGGTGGCCACCAGCTCGGTGTGCCCGACGCTTCCGTTGATCCAGACGTCGCCAGGCTGGGCGTGCGCCTGGTCGACCCGGGTGTAGCCCTGGTCAAGCAGCGCCTGCTGCAGCTCGCCGACGTTGACGTGGTGGCCCTGGAGCCGGCCCGTGCTCTCCAGGCACGCGCTCACGAAGTCGGCGCAGTTGTTGGTCTGGCCGCCGGTCGCCGTGAAGTTGGGCAGGGCCCCCTTGATGTCGGCGGAGTTGCGACCCAGGAACTGCTTTCCGAGATCGACCGCGTCCTGGCCGGAGGGCTGCCAGCTCCTGGTTCAGGCCGGCCAGCTCGGCCGTGAGCGAGCGGATCTTATCTTGATCGCCGCTCTTGCGGGCCTGCTCGAGCTCGTTCGACTTGTCGGCGATCTTCTGCTCGAGCAGCTTCCGCTTCTCGTCCTCTGGAGACTGCTGCGGCTCGTTTGGCTTGCCCTTTTCCTCGGAGGCCAGCTCGTCGTCCAGATCCTCCGAAGGAGTGAACGCGTCGACGTTATTCGAAGTTCGGGCCTGCTCCACGTTCTGGCTCGGTTGGCGGGCCAGATGCGGCTGCTCCGCCGCGGCGGGCCGTTCCTTCGCGGCGATTCCGGGGATGCTTGCTACGGTGTCCTGTGTCATTGAACGTGTCCACCCTCCCTACCCTGGTAGGTCAATTGGTAGGTCAATCATCGCAGGGACACGTTGCGCCGTTCTTGTGCATGTGAACAGCCTGTTGCGATCTTGTAAATGGTTTGTTAAATCGCCCGGGTCAACGGAAACCTGGTAGCGCCGTGGATTCCAGAGTCTTTCCAGCTTGCGGTGCTACCGTAACAGCATGCACGTCTCTGCCTCGATGCCGCTCGCACAAGAAGGGCTGCGCCAGATGGGCGACGGCTCCGGCCGCGCCAGCCGCGAGGTCGGCGACCGCTACCTGGGCAGCGTGGCCGGGCAGTCAGGGGGCGTGGAGCGGCTCGTGGCGGCGACCATCCGCGAGGCCGCCGGGCAGTCCGTGAAGGACGTCAGCGCCGTGCAGGCACAGCGGGTTGCGCTCCAGGCCGTGGCCGCGGGAGTCGGGGATCCGGCCTCCGCCGTGCTCGCCCACGTGGGTTTGGACGTGCTGAACGCGGTTGACCGACCCAAGGACGCGCAAGCCATGGCCCCGGTGTTCTTCAAGGCCCTCGAGGGCGTGGGGACGTCCGCGCAGCAGGCGCTTGCGCACGCGGTGAACGTTGCGGGGTCGAATTGTCTGGATAGGACGACATCCACCGCCGTCTTCAAAGAGGGCCTGCAGATTCTCCAGGAGGCACCGCTCGGACGCGCCGAGGCGACGCTGGCGCGCTTCGCTCTGGCGGCGCTTTCTCACGCGAGCGGCGGGGACGGTCGCGCCGTGGGCCAGATCGTCTTCCAGGAAATCAAGCGCACCAGCATGGACGCGGAGATGCGCGGCATCGCTCACGCGGCGTTCGAGAATTCCATTCCCTCACGGGGCATGCTTTTTGAGTCCAGCTTTGGCTACCACAGCACACAAGCCGAGCAGCGCAACGAGTTTGAGCGCATTCGCGCGCGGGCGGCCATGCTCGACGAGCAGACGGCCAGTGAGAACCTGAGGCAGTTGCAGAAAATGGCCTTGCCCGAGCGCGATCCAGGCACCATCGAAGTGCGCGACGAGAGCGTCGTGATCGGCGGCGTGCGCGTGGAGAAAAGGTCTACTGCCCGGCCCACGCCGTAAGGGCGAGCGATGCGGCGAGGCGCAAGAAGCGCCGCGCGCCGGCGACGGCTTCAGGGATGCGGCGGGCGAAGGGGCCGGGGCCCAGCAGCGGCAGCAGGCTTTCCTTGCGGCGGCGGATGAGGGTCAGGCGGCGGGTGTGTCCGGACATGACGAAGCCATCGGCTTCCACGCCCTCGCTCGACACGATGTACGTCTTTTCGAAGAGACCTGCAAACACGGTGCCTCTCCTTTCGCCGCGATATTTCCTCGACATGACATGCATCGGATGCATGGGTATTGAGAATTAAGGGAAGGAAATTCAATAATGTCCGGGGCTCCTGCGAAGAACCTGCTCGGCGGCCAGTCGAGCTCAGTGTGACGCGTCCTGGGATCGGACGTGAGCGTATTCCAGAATGCGCCTGTCCGCGGTGAGGATAACGAGGGCGTGCTGGCGAGCCGTCGCAACCAGGAGACGATCCGCGGGGTCACGATGAAATTCACCCGGCAGGCAATACGCCGCGGCCGCAATCGGGTGGGTCAACTCCAGCGTCGCCGCGGCAAGTTCGGCCAGCGTGGCGTCCACCCACTCGGCAACGCTCACCTGCAAGGTTACGCGTCCTGCCGCCACCAGGCAGGCAAGCTCCAGGGTGGACACCGTGGCCACATACAAGACCTCGTCGGGCCTTTCCAGGACGGCAACCGCCGTGGGCCCCAGCCTCTCGGGCTCGATCTGGGACCAGAGCCACACGTGGGTATCGAGCAGCCAGGGCATGTGCTACCCCCGATCCCTTTCCATTTCCCATTCCTCGAAATCGAAGTCGAGCAGATCCCCGTGAATTTCTCCGAGATGGCGCAAGCCCCCCAGGCGCCTTCTTCCGGCGCGGCCGAGTGGCTCAATTCGCGCCAGCGGTTGGCCGCGGTGCGTGATGACAAGCGCCGTCTGGGTACGCTGGAGATCCTTCAGGATCTGGATGCAGCCGGACTTGAACTCGGACACTCCCATTGACTTCATGGGTTTAGTTTAACCAGGTCGATTGACTAAGTCAACGGCCCGCCGTTGAGGAAGTGGCTGCTGGCAGGCAGCAGCCCCCCCGCGGCCACTCCGTCAGGATTACGGAGTCGATCCAGGCGGATGCCGCCCACCACGACCTGCTCGTCCTCCACCTTGACGCCCTCGCCCGGCAGGCTGGGCTTCGAGGGATTGGGCCTGGCGGCCGTTGCGCACACGTGCGGCAGTGCGGCGTCGCGGGCTTCTCGCGGGAGGGGGCGCAGGGCGTCCACCCGGTTGGCCCACCACTTGCGAGGGCCTTCCAGCGTTTTGCGCATGCTTTTTTCCACGCGCGGCGGGAGAATTTTTCCCATTAATTTGCGGATGGCCAGCGGGGCCAGGAATAATCCACCGAGCATGCCGCCGACCTGGATGATGGACCTGGCGCCGGCCAGCGAGGCGGGCAGGAAGAACGCCGCGGCGGCGGAGGCGCCCAGGCACGCCAGCGAGGCGGCGGCGCCGTACAGTCGGCCCACTTCGGCTTCGGAATTCCAGGTTTTCAAGTAGAGGTCGTGCTCTTGCGTGAATAAGGTATTGCGGTCCATCACCGCCACCGCTTCATAGTGCTGCAGGCGGTTGCGCGCCGTGCCCAGGGCGGCGTCGGCCATTACCACCACCGGCTCCTTTTCCAGCCGCTGCAAAATGGCCATGGAGCCGCTGACCTGGGTGGTGGGCGTGGTGGCCTTCAATTTATCGATTAAAGCGCGCGCGGCGTCCGCCTTCAAGTTCATTTCGACCCGCGCTTCAAAATCCGCCGGGCAAGACGAGCCGGCCGCGGAGGCGAAGGCCTTCTGGAAGGCTGCCGCGTCCATCCCCGGATGATCCTCGAGCAACCGCGCGACCTGCTCCAGGCGGCTCCTGCGCCTGTCGAGGCCGGAGCCGTCGTTGACGTGGGCGGCCAGGGCGCGCAGCATCGGCTCGGTCAAGTCCGGCCGCATTTTGAACCATTTCGGCAAATAATCCAGCTTGAGGGTGCGGCCCTCCATGCTGTTGCTCTCGTTGACCAGGGCCGCGATGCCGCGCACCTGGCCGGCCGTCAACTTCGTGGCGGCGGCAAGGTCGATGAGCACCCTGAGCTTGGCGGTGCGGCCCTCGGCGGAGTTGCTCTCGTCGACAAAGGAGGTGACGGCGTCGATGAGGTCGCTCCCCGCCGGATCCAGCGCGCGCAGCAAGTCGATTTTCAGGGCGCGGATCTCGGCCGCGCTGCTGGTCCCCACGAAGGAAGCCATCTGGATGAGGGAAGCATCCGGTAAGGTCGGATCGGCGGCGGACAGCGCGACGAGGGCCTCCGCGCGCTGGCGGCGGGCGCTCAGGCCGTCGCCGGCGTTGACGTAACCGGCGATGGCGCGGACCGAGTCGGCGGGTATCCCCGGGCGGTCCCTCAAGATGCTCACGAGGAGCTGGCACTTGAGCGAGCGGCCATCGGCCGAGGAACTCTCGTTCACGAACTTCGTGATGGCGTCGACGGTGTCCGTCGGGGGATCCGGCTGGGCGGCCAGCAGGGCGTCCACCAGGGAAGTCTTGTCGGCACGCACCTCGGCGCTGGTGGACGTCCCCACGAAGCGCGCCAGGGAAAGCACCTGGTCATCACGGAGCGTTCCGTGCGCCGCGAACATCCCCGTGACCGCGTCCATGCGCGGGCGGCGCTCGGAGAAGTCGTCGACCTCGTGGACGAACGAGGTGACGCGGCGCAGCAGGTCCGGCGTCCAGGCGGGGCGGCTCTCGGCCAGGTCCTTCACGGCTTCCAATTTGCTGCGGCGGTTGTCGAGCGTGGTGCTGGGATTGACGAAGCCGGCCACCGCCTTGAAGTGGTCGGCGGTGAGCGGCCCGCTGGCATGGGCGATGGCCTGCAGCCCCTCGAGCTTGACGCGGCGGCCGTCGATGGACTCGCTCTCGTTGACGAAGGCGGCCACGGCGCGGATGCTGTCGGCGGAGAGGTCCTGCTGGCCGTTGAGCAGGTGGTCGAGGGCCTCCAATTTCAAAAGCTGGCCGGTCTCGGAATTGCTCTCGCTGACAAATGCTTTCGCGGCGGCCTGGTGGTCGACGCCCAGACCTGGATGGCGCGCCATCAGCGCCTCGAGGCTGTCCACGACCTCCACGGCGGCGGAGGCGGCCGGGCCGGGCGTGAGGGAGAGGGCCACGGTGCCCAGGCCGATGCCGGAAGCGGCTGGTTTCACCGCCGACGCGGTGGCGCTGAGCGCCACGGTGTCGACGACAACGGCCTCGGATTGCGCGGCGGCCTTCGCGGCGGGCGGCGCGGGGAGCAGCAGGGGAGCGTTCGGGCGGATCCCATCCAACATGCTTCCAAGCATAGCCCGCGGACCTGGAAATTTCATGGAGAAAATGCCGAGGCCGCGCGGAACCACCCGAATGGCGTCTCGGTGGCACCCAGACGAGCCCGCACCTGCAAATTGGGACGAAGGGTTTCGATGGAGGAGGAGCACGGCCCTAACTTCGCGAGCCGGGCCGGTCCCCCTGGAGCGGGCTACTCGCCCCACCACCTGGTGCGCCCAGAATTTTCGGGGTGTTGACACCAGGAGTTTTCGTGGTTAACATTCACACGGAGATTCGGCAGAGTGCGGACTTAAAAACCGTTGAAGCAGCAATGCTTCCGGGGCTTCGAATCCCCGCTCTCCCCCTTAACACGACCCTTAACGACAGTATACAGGGCGCTTCAAGCTCGGGAGGTCAGCACGTGCAGTTTCAGTTCGGTTCGGACAGGCTTGCGGCCAGCATGCTCTTACTTGCGCTGCTCGCCCTGATTGCCTCCTGTGGGCGCTCGGGAAGCAGCGCGACCGGTTCGGGAACGACCTCCACCGGAGGTTCCAGCGGCGGCGGTGCCTCCGCACCCCAGGCGCAGACCGCGCCAGCCGTCGTCCAGGGGTTCGTGGTGCAGGTGAACCCGGTGTTCGTGGTGGGCAGCCTGCAGGACGCGCCGCAAGGATCAAGCCCGCGGGCCAACGCGCTGGTCACCGCCCTCGACGCCCTGGGGAACGTGGTCGGCGCCGCCCTGACCAACGCGGACGGCCAGTACCGCATGGCCGTGCCGCCCGGACTCGTCCGATTGCAGGTCCGCGTGGATCCGCTTGCGAGACAAGCCGTTTCGGTACGAGAAGGCGCCCGGGGGCTGACGTTGCTCAGTAGAGTGTTGACGGCCAGGGCGTATCTTATGCGACCGGAACGGAGGTACCATGAAACGTGAAGCGGCGCTCGAGCGGCGCAGGGCGTCCCGCAATCGGCTCGGGGAATTGCGTGCCGTTTTGGAGAGCGCGGCGGACGCACAGGTGTTGCAGCCGCTGATCGAAGCGTTGCGTGATTTGATCGGCAACGATCCCGGCTACTTTGAGCCGTACTGGCACCTGGCCTTCATCTACGAGGCGGCCGGCAACTACGGCGAGGCTGGCAGCCTGTATCGAGCGGCCATCAGCGTCGACCCGCAATGCGGCGGCTACTCCTCTGTCGCCTTCAGCCTGTACGGCCAGCTCATCCGTCTCCACGAGCTGCAGGGCGACGCCCGCAACGCCGCCGGGGTCTGCAACCGCTTCCTGGAGCAGTATCCGCTCTCGCCGGAAGTGGGGCCCATCAACGACCGCCTCGTCCTGCTGGCGCCCTGTGCCGCCGACTGGCTGGCCCACTACCAGGAGGCGTGCCGTCACCAGGAGGCGCAGCAGCATACCGACGCCGTCCGCACCTTCGATGAGGCCCTTCGGCTCTATCCCGAGGCCACCGCCGCCTACCTCCGCAAGGCCCGCTCGCTGCATGCCACGGGGGATCACGACGAAACCATCCGCGCCCTCGAGGCGGCCAATGCCATCGACATCACCGCGACCGCCTACCTGGAAATGGGCATCACCTACGGCGACGGCGGCAACCCCTACGTGGAGGAAACCTTTTACGCGCGGGCCCTGGAGCTGAGCCCCTCCGACGCGCGCGCCATGTACAGCATGGGGACCGCCTTCTACGCCCGCGGCGAGAAGGGGCAGGCGCTGGAGTTGTTGGAGAAAGCGGTCGACCTGGCGCCCGAAGCCGCATGGGTCGAGCAGGCGGAAGCGTTTATCGCGGACTTGCTGCGCAACGGCGTCTCGGCCTATCCCGACTGCCTGCGCGAGCCCGTCGCATGGGCCTACTGGACCAGCGAGGAACTCGGCCTGCGCGTCCCTTATCCCGAGCAGACCGTCCTGCTGCCCCCCAGCGAGCCCGGTGAATTGATGGCCTTCGTCGACGATGCCGCGCGACGCCAGCTCCACTTTCGTGTGCTGCACCGCCCGGCCCCGGAGGATTTCGATCGCGACCGATACGTTCACGTACACCACCAGGGCCACAAGAGAACCCCCGGAATCGTGGTGGAAGCCAGCGAGGCGCTTGAGGTTTCCGCGCAGCCCGCTCATTTCTGGGAACTGCACGAAGCCACCACCGACTACACCATCTTGCAGGGGCTGGTCTTTCGCGGCGAGGAGATCTTGGAGTTCTGGTGCCGCTGTCCGGCCATCGTGTACGCGCGCGGGAAGGAGGTGCTGCGCCATCCGATCCGCCGCGCCCAGGTGCTGAGCGCGCAGGACGTGCACCGCCTTCGCAAGCAGCGGTTTCAGAATATTCTCAAGACACGGCCTGGGGATGTCGAGGCGCTGGCCGGTCTGGGTTCCGCCTTGCTGAGCCTGGAGGAATTGCCGGACGCGATGCAGGTGTACGCGCGCATCTTGCAGATCGATCCGCAAAACGCCAGGGCCCACGGCGACCTGGGACTGGCCTACTGGCGCCAGGGCAAGCTCGATCTTTCCATCAAATCGCTGCAAACCGCCTGCGAGGGATTTTTCGACCCGCGGTTATTTAAAACGCTGGGCATGGCTTATGCCAACCGCGGCTATCCGGAAAAG
>VGFD01000078.1 GCA_016868975.1 Armatimonadota bacterium
ATCCGCTGGACCATTTCCTTGTGCATTTCCGCGGGCAGCGCGGTGAGCACCTCGGCCGCCTTGCCGTGGGGCAGCGAGCACAGGATAAACGCGATGGTCTGGGGATGCTCCTTGCCGATCATGTTGAGGATCCGCTCGGTGTCGACCTCGCGGAACAACTCCATCACCTTGGCCCCGGCCCCCTCGCGGGTCGGGGACATGACCTTGGCGTACTCCTCGTAGAACTCGCGCAGCACCTGCCCCTTCACCTGGCCCAGGATGGGCTCGATGCGGGGTATCTCTTCCATGATCTCGTTGATCTCGGCGGGCGACATCTCGCCCATGAGGTGCTGGAGGACGGAGGGGCCGACGGAGCGGAAGAAAACCGCTGCTTTCTGCTTGCCGGAAAGCCTTACTTTTTGCGTTTCGGCGGCAGCGCCTGCCGGGAGACGTTCGGCCATTGGCCCAGGGTTCGACACCCGTTCATGGGTTGCCTTCACCTCATATTGAGCCGATCTCCACGGCTGCTACCGACCGGGGCGCCGAATCCCGACCAGACGTGCGCCGCGGCCCCCGCTGGCAAGGGCTGCCCCGCGCCAGGCAAGTTGAACTGGAGGACGACCGTGGTGCCGCGCGGATCCGTCTGCAAACAGACGCGGTCCGCCCTCTCGCGCATCCCGCTGGAGCCCGCCAGGCACGGGGCCGTTCAACGTGCCCAGCGACGGGACGAAAGCGTCCTCGTATTGAGCGAGGATAGTTGCGGTGGCGTCGTGCCACGGCCAACTGTTGCGGGTGGCATCGTGCCATGGACAACTGTTGCGGGTGGCAGCTTGCCACCGACTACCGGGTAAATGGTGAAAATCCGAACCGCTTTGAGCGGTCACATCTTCAAACCGCCACCTCTGGTGGGGATATCTGATTGGATGATTGGATTGCTCGCCGATCCGCTGGCCGACACGCCCCTCGATCCGGCCGGACTTCTGGACAGGAACGGGATTCTACACCTCGGCCAGGTCGGCGCGCCTCAGGCCGAGGGAAGTCCTGACTCGCCCGCCAATCCTCATCGATGCCCGAAACCCACGTCATGGCCTCCGACTCCGGCTTCCACGCCCGCTGACGTCACCTACCCTTTGCCCGTTGCCTCCAGCCCAGCACGTTGGCGACGTATGGGAGCCCAATTTTCATGGAGGTAAATGAATCTTGCATGAACCCGACCTGATCAAAACCACTCACCATGCAGTTGCCCTTACACGTAAGTCATCCGCGTCTTTCGCGAGAGGCTCGTTCCATCTGAGTTGCCTTGAGTGCGGAGAGTTCGCGCGCGACTACTTCATTGGTGGTGTCGACACATTCGGATTGGGAAGTGGCGACCAATTTGTGTCGTGCGACTTACTTTCTATCGACATGAGTTCACTGGTTATAGACCCAGAACTCACTCCGTCATCGCTTACGGAATCCCAACCACGTGAAGATGTTTACGTCCTCGATGACGAGCACAAGCGTCGAGACTAAACCATTACTCTAAACAGCGACTATTCAGTTCTTTGCCTGAGATTTTGCGGTAGCACGTCGATGTCGGTTGTTGCCATTGCTGATGGCTTCTACGTGGAGCTAGATGCGTCAGACCGATTGGTTTGTGTGTGGGCTTTAAACATTAGGGGGCACGATGAACACCATTAGATACCTGCCGCGAACTGATACGCGCGAGGCGTATGCCAGTTATGACTCCTGGACCCTGCACGTAGGCTTCTGGGTCCAGAGCGAAGTCGCCCGAACCGCGGACTTCTATGCGTGCGACTTCGGCCTGTCCAATGATGGCGAAATAGTCGCCTGCACCGTGGATATCCCTATGTCCAGATGGCACATTGCATCAGACCTCGTGTTTCCCGCTATGCAAGGCCAGTCGTAGCTTACATGATGCCGGGCACGTTCGAGCCGACTTCGTGGTGCATCAAAGTCACAGATGATTTATCGATGGTTGTGGTTGAATTGTCACAAAACGAGCCCGTAGCGGCGTTTGAAGTTGGTACAGGGTTCGTTCTTCAGATTGATGACGCAGCGAGACCTGTCTCGGTGTCTGTAAATCGCATTAACGATCTGCGAAAACGAGGATGACCACGTACAGGATTCTCTCGATTCATCCTCTGTGCCCCATGCTGCCCTGCAATAATGAAAAACCCCGGAGCAAAGCCTTTCGACTTTCGATTTGGAGCTTAGTGGTCCGCGCCCGGGGCTTCATTTCACGATCAGACTTGCGACACGATCAAACCGATTTGGGGCTTAGTGGTCCGCGCCCGGGGCTCCATTTCACGATCAGACTTGCGCCGCGGACCACTAAGACTAAACATGCTGCAGTTGATTGCGCTCAATCAAGCGGTCTAGCCAGAGATTGGCCAGTTTCTCCTGGACGGTGTTCTGGCGCAGGCGCTCGTTTAGGTTCTTCCAGTCCACGAAGTCCATCTTCTGGTCCTGGTTGAAGCAGGTGAAGACGAAAGTTTCCTTGCCAGTCTGCGGATCGATGTGGCGCTGCAGGCACTGCGCGCAGATCTCCTTCATCATGCACTGCATCGGAGAGTTGACGGAGGCAATCGCCTCATGCTCCTGGCAGAAGAACTCCTTGAGGACGCCTTCCGTCCGTGCCGCCTTTACCGCGGCCATCATGCGGTCCGAGCCGATGGCCAGGATGCGGTTGGAGGTCGCCATCGGGAAGAGCGTCTCGCCCATTTCGCCCTTTGCGTAGGACAGCATTGATTGCACGATGTTTCCAACGAACGAGCGGTCCTGCGGCCGCCGCGCGAGGATGGGGTCGCCGGCGTCCACGCTCCACACCACTTGATGGCAGGCATCCTCGATGTGGTCGCGATGAAACACGTCGATGGGCTTCTTGTAGCCGGCAAAATAGACGACCTTGTTGCCGGCGTCCTTCATCGCCTTCGCGATGGAGAACAGCACCGCGTTGCCCAGGCCGCCGCCGCACAGCACCACGTTTTCGCCGGTCCCGATCTCGGAGGGGGTCCCGGTGGGGCCCATCGCGATGACCCGCTCGCCCTTTTTCAAGAACGAGCACAACCGCGACGACACGCCAAGCTCCAGGGCGATCATCGAGAGCAGCCCCTTTTCCTTGTCCACCCACGCCCCGGTCAGCGCGACGCCTTCCATGGCCAGCCGGGTATTTTCATACATCGGCGACTGCGTCTCGAAATTCTGCAATCGGTAGAATTGCCCGGGGTGGAATTTCCGGGCAGCCAGCGGCGCGCGCACGATGACTTCCACGATGGTGGGCGTCAGCCGGATAACGTCCTCCACGATCACGTGGAAGTTCTCGTCCAGGCGGCGGCAGGTGTCGCGCCACGACGCGTCGCGGCTCGCCTGATCGGCCGCTGAAAGCGCGGCAATTTCCTTCGCAAAGACCCCACTGACGGCTTGCGCCCCGTATTTTCCGGAAGCCACGGCTTTCACCACGCTGCCCGCGTAGACCGGATGGTTGTCGCCGTAGTAGGAGATGAAATGGCCGTCGCGGTCGTAGGACGTGAAAAAGCCGGGGTCGGCGAGCGTTTGCGCAGCGGGCGCCAGTTTTCCGTCCACCACCTTGAAGCCTTTGAAGAAGCGGCGCCGATCGTCGAGGTTGATCTGGCCGGGATTCTCACGCTCGTAATTCACGTTGGGGGCGGTTCCGGCCGCCACGATGAGCGCCCTGGCGGGAAGCGTGACGTGCTCGCCGCTGGCGGCCCACTTGCCGGGCTCGATTTCGGCAATTTTCTCGAATTTCACCGCGGCCAGCGAGCCGAACTCGTCGGCAATCGCCTCTTTCGGGTCAAGGCACTCGACGTAAGTGATGCCCTCTTCGAGCGCCTTGATGATTTCCTCGTGGTTGAGGCGGTAGGCCGGCGCGTCCTGCATGCGCTTGCGATAGCACAGCGAGACGCCGCCCCATTTCCGCAGGTGGCTGATGTAATCCGGGGTGCGCCCCTCGCGGCGCGCCGCCTCCCGCTCGGCCCGCAACACGCGGCCGTGCTCGATGAATTCCTCCAGGACCTTCTTTTCCTCGGGGAAATACATGGCCGCGACTTTATCCTCGCCGTATTGCTCGACAAGTTTATCGTGACGCTCGGCAATCTTGATGACCTGCACCGGATAATAGGCCATGGCCTCGGTGGCGGTGTCGATGCCGGTCAGGCCGCCGCCGATCACCAGCGCCGGCAGGCGGAGCTGCAGGTTGGCAATGGCGCTGTCCTTGCCCGCGCCGGTCAATTGCAGCGCCATCAAGAAATCGCTCGCCTGGCGGATGCCGGGGATCATGTTGTTCTTGATGTCCACGATGGTCGGCTTGCCGGCGCCGGCCGCGATGGCCACGTGGTCGAAGCCCAGATCCCAGGCGTCCTCAGCGGTGAGGGTGCCGCCAAAACGCACCCCGCCGTACACCCGGAAAGTATTGCGCCGCATCAGCGTGATGTAGATGAGCTTGAGGAAATTTTTATCCCAGCGGATGGTGATCCCGTACTCGGCCACGCCGCCGAAGCCCATGGGGACGCGCTCGTCGAGATTTTCCACCAGCGAGGACCAGTCGCGGATGGGACGCGGCAGCGTGTCCTCCGAGCCGATCAGATCCTGCGGCAGCGGCTCGATTTTCAGCCCGTCCGAGCTCACCACGCCAAAGCCTTCCTGCAGCAGGTATTGCGCCAGGGAAAAACCGGCCGGGCCCAGGCCCACCACCAGCACGTTCTTCCCGTTGTAAGGCGCGGCATGGGGCCGCTTCACGTTGATCGGATTCCAGCGCGTGAGCAGCCCGTAGATCTCAAATCCCCACGGAAGGTTGAGCGTGTCCATCAGCGAGCGGGTCTCGTTCTGGGGGATGTTCACCGGCTCTTGCTTCTGGTAGATGCAGCCTTTCATGCAGTCGTTGCAGATGCGGTGGCCGGTGGTCGGGCACATCGGATTGTCCACCATTACCATGGCCAGGGACCCGATGGTGTCGCCCTCGCGCTTGAGCAGGTGCATTTCCGAGATGCGCTCGTCGAGCGGACATCCATTGAGGGTCACGCCCAGCGGATTCTTCTGCACCGGCTTATCGCGGCGCGGCAGCGGCAGGCCCCGCGAGCACGAGTCCTTCTCGCGCTCGTGGCAGATCACGCAGTACACCGTCTGGTCGAGCACGTAGCGCAGCGATCCGCGGGGATCGGTGAGCTTGAAGCCGTCCCGCAGGCGCAGCGTGCCAGGCGGGGTCTCGATGGCGTTGGGCAGATCGGCGCGGGGACGATGGTGCGGCACCAGGCCGTCCGGCCAGTCGAGATCCTCAGGGACGGTCAGGGAGACCCAATCCCTGCGCACCTTGTGGTGATGGCGCTCGTGGAAGGCGTTGGCGCTCCAGCGCGCGACGTCGTCAATGCGTTCCTCAAGCCAGGCGAGGTTCTGGAGATCGTCGTGCGGCTCGCCGCGCAGCGCGACGGTGCGCGCCCGCAGCGCCTCGGAGAGCGGCTCCGGGTTGCGCTCGTCGGAGGCCTTGCGGTGCGCGGCTTCCAGGTCGAGCAGGTCACAGGCCACGGTGGCCACCAGCAGCTCCGGGTCGCTGTCACGGAGTGCCTTCAGATCCGGGCGGACCTTGAGCAACAGTCCGTCGTCGGCGAAGATCTCGGGCGCCGTGAGGGGCGCCGCCTCCTTGTACTTCTTGAGCGCGCGGCGGCCGACAAGCTCCTTCTTGTAGCGGAAGACCGGCTGGTTGGCCTCGTGCTCGGCGCGGGATGCGCGGTCGGAGTCTTCAATGCGGAAGAGCCTCGCGATGAACCGACTCTGGTGGCGCGCGACCTCGATGAGCAGATCGCCCTCCTGCGGCTTCGTCAGCCCCTCTCCACCGCTCTCGCGGTAGGCCTTGAAGCGGGCCGCCAGAGCCGGGTCGGCTTCCTCCAGCGCCTGGTGGAACGCGGCGGTCAGGTCCGCGAGTCGCTCGGGACGATAGAGGTCGGAATACAGGAAGCCCGGAATGCCCAGCTCAAAATCGTGCTCGGTGCGGGCGGCGGTGTTGATGCCCATTGATGAATCAGCCCTTCGTTGCCGGCTTTGCTTCGGGAAAAAAACGCGGGGGGCTTCGTGTCGCCGTCGAGATTTCCTTTTTACATGCGGGATTGCAGCGGAAAGCAGGCCGTGCTATGGTCCCTGCACGGGGAAGAACCGATGGGGGCTCAAACGCTACTCGCGCATCCCCTTGATGAACTCCATCAGGGACGCGAACACACCCATCCCCGGGCCGCCCGCGCCCTTGCCCAGGCCGGCCTTCAGCTCGCTGGCCACCAGCTCATCCCCCGTTCGGCTGCCCTGTTTGTACTTCTCGACGATGTGGCGGACCTCTCCGTCGTCGAACCAGAGGCCCTTGCACTTCGTGCAATAATCCAGCGTGATGCCGGTGAACTGCTTCTCGCTCATGGCGGACTTGCAGTGCGGGCAGGCGCACTTGGCGGTGCTGATGACGTAGCCCACGGTGGCCAGCGGCTCGGCCGCCTCCGACCACATGAAGCGGTTCTTGAGGCTGCCGCTCTGCAAGAAGCGAGAAAGCTCGTTGGCGTCAAACCACAGGCCGTGACACGACGGACAGGCGTCGATTTCCAGGCCGGTGTCGGGATCGGTGTGCGCCTTCAAGGCGATGTTTTCGCAAGCGGGACAGAGAAGCGGCGGCATAGCGGCCTCCCCCACAATAAAAAGTCGGCGGCGGAGGCTTTTGCCCCGGCCGCCGACTTGTCCTCTCAGGCGCTGCCCTAGTCGTCCCGAACCGAAGGCGGGGAAACCGACTTCACCGCCGGCGTCGGGTTGATAGCGCCTGGCGTGACCGCTGGCGCCTCCACCACGGCCGGCTCCGGACGCGACTCCCCGCTCACCACGGGCGTCTCCTCGGGCGTGTCCACGACCTGTGCCTGCGACGGGCCGATGCTCGACGCCAGCGCGGTCAGGTTCCTGGCCAGCTCCTCTCGTCGGGTCAGTAGATCGGCGGCGTTGTTGCGGATGTAGATCGCCATCCCCTCATCCACCGGACGGTACGAGTCGGCGATCGCCTCCAGCGCCTTGAGCTGCTCGACCTGGACGCGGGCGATCTCCAGCCGCTTTTCCTCGGTGGGATGGGTGCGCAGCCAGCCAGGCCCCTTGTCCTTCCCCGCGGAGAGCTTCTTGAACGCGTTCATCACGAACACGAAGTCCTCGGGACGGTAGCCGGCGCCGTACGCGTAGGTGATGCCCACGCGGTCCGCCTCCGCCTCGAAACCTCGACTGTGCCCGCGGGAGATGATCCCGCCGGCGAAGTCGGCCAGCAGCGCGCCCAGGTTGGTCCCGGTCGCCACGCTGATGATGGCGCCCAGCAACGCGTAGGTCTGCGCCACGCGATACTGGCGGACGACGTGGTGGCGCTCGACGTGCCCCATCTCGTGGCCCAGGATGGCGGCCAGCATGTCGTCGTTGCCGGCCGTCACCTTCTCCAGGCCGCGGGTGATGTACACGTGCCCGGCGCCTGCCGCGAACGCGTTGATCTCATCGGACTGCAGCACGCGGAACGAGTACTCGAAATTCCTCAAGTCGTTCTTTTCCACCATCTGGCGTCCGACCCGCTGCACGCGCTCCTGGCGCGCCTGGTCGGTGTCGATGCGGTACTGGTACTCGATGTACCCGGAGACTTGCTTGCCCAGCTCGATCTCCAGCTCGTCCCGCTTGCGCGAGGCCTGGCTGGGGAAGCAGACGCTGCACGCGTCGTAGCCGTTGGCCCGCGCTTCCACCTCACTGGAGATGAGGATGGTCTCCTCCAGGCGAACGTGGTCGCACCCCTGCACGTGGTACTGCTTGCCGGGGATGTAGCCCAGCACGCTGGTGATCTGGCGTCCCACTCCGGCGGTGGCCTGCTCCGAAAGCTTCGCCAGGGATTTCGTCGGCTCGCCCTTTACCGTGGCCAGCTCGAGCTGGCTGCCGTCATACATGTTGACGAGCGCGGGAAAAAACGTGCCTTCGCCAGGCTTCGTGTATTCCGCCAGCAACACGAACGGAACCGTGGTCAGCTCCGAGCGGCGCGACGAAGACAGCAGCATCTCGGGAAACTTGAACAGCGCGGCCTTCTGCTCGGCGCTCAGGGTCTTGATACGCGGCGCGTCCAGCATCTGGCTCCAGGTTACCCAGGTGACGCCGCCGCCGGTCGGTTTTTGCGCCTCGTACGCTTCCTGCACGGCGCGGTCCCACTGGCCCTGGGCGTCGACGAAAATGACGGCGACCCGGCGCGGCTCCGGGCTGGGGGTCTCGTCCGCGGCCGCGACGGGGACGGCGAGGGCGAGAAGCAAGACGACCAGTACGAACCGCTCCCAGGAGAGCGGACGGGGTCGTTGCATGCGGATCCATCCTTCCTGTTTTGACGACTCGGAGGAGGCCTGCCTTTGAAAAAAATCCAATGATGGCGCGGCTTCCCGCCACATTATACCACGATTGCTGGATTTTTTACGGGCCCGACCACAACTTGAATTGCGCCCGGAAGAACTTCCACGGTGGCCGGCAGGCGGCAGAAGAATTCCCCGTCGGCGTGCATGAGGATGCGGCTGTTTCCCTTGATGAGCACGCGCCTGGCGGGGACGCAAAAGTCGTGCTCGAGATCCCCGTGGCGGCCGCTGAAGATGTGCGGAAGCTCAGACAGCAGATCCAGTCGGCCGCGCCAGGTGCGCGCCAGGGCATGCAGGAGGCCGTCGTTGGGAGCCGCCTCCGGCACGACGTTGAGCGCGGGGCCGTAGCGCGGCGTGTTCGCCACCACGAGCTGGGTACACTTGATGAACTTGCGCGCGCCGTCCACCGCAAACCGCACCGGATGCGGGCGAAAGCTCACGATGGCGCTCATGACTGCCAGCGCGCCGACCGGTATCTTGGCCGGGCCGGCCACGTCCACGCCGCCGCCAAAAGCCATGGCGTCGACTCCGACGCCGACGATTTCCTTGAAAATAAAGGTCGACGGCGGCTGGCGGGAAACCACGCGGCCCAGGTCCACCGGCGCAGGCTCGCCCTCGACCGCCAGCTTGCAGGCGGCCGGCACGTCTAACGGAATCCCCAGAGAAACGGCAAAGTTGTTGTGGGTGCCGACGGGGACGACGCCGAGAGGGAGCGGGGAATCCACCAGGGCGCGAACCACGACCCCCACGGTGCCGTCCCCCCCGGCCACGATGACACGCGCGTACCCTTTGCCCGCCGCGGCGCGCGCGCGCTCGGCCATGGCGGCCGGCCCTTCAACGACGGCGAGCTCGCAGGATTGGTCGGGAAGGTTCTGGCGCACGAGGTCCTTCACGCCCCCCAGCAGCCGGCCAATCCTGGGATTGACCAGCACAAGGATGCGGCCGCTGGCCGGGGTGTCGGCTACTTCGATGGGGCGCGCACCTCGATGCCGAGCACCCGGTCGTCCATGCAAAGGAAGCGGATGCCGCTGGCATAGGAAAGCTCCGGCCCGACACCGCCCTGCTTGCGCTCGTAGGTGCTGCCCAGCGCGGACTCGACCTCGGAGATGGTGGAGCCCACGCCGACTCCGCCCGCGGTGCGATAGTTGGGATTCAGGCAAGCGATCGAGAAGACCTTGCCGGCCCGCACCAGCACCGTCAGCTTCTTGCTCCAATACTGGAAGACTTCGTCCTTGTTGTCGAGCACCCCGGCCTCGGTTTCGGACGCACCCAGGGCGGCCAGCAGGTCCTCCCTGGACTCGCCGATGCGGATATATCCCACCCCGACTCCGGGTTGCACCAGCAGGGCCGGCGAAGTTTCCGCCCGCACCATTCCGGGCGCGAAAACCGTGAGCAGGAGGGCGGCGAGGAGGCGGACAATCCACCCCCCGGTATTGGGACGCATGACAGTACCTCCGGAGCGCTTGGTGGTGTTCACGTTTGTAGCCCCGGGCGCGGACCAATCGGTTTGCTCGTGTCGCGCGACATGCCCGGGTCAGTTGATGTCCCGTAAGGCGACGCTACTTGTGTCGCGCGCCCCTTGGCGAAGACTCGGAATTGGCGTCACCGAAAGGAAATTCCTGCGCATGAGATATCGCGTCCAGGTGGACGGCGCGTGGCACGACGTGGATGTCCTCGGCCGAGAGGGCGCCGCGTGGCGGGTGCGCGTCGATGGTCGAGAGCGAGTCCTGGAGCAGCGGGGCGGGCACCTCACGGTCGACGAGTCGGCGGTGCGCTGGCAGGTGCGCGCTGACGCCCAGGGAGATCCGCTCGGCGTCCAGGTTTGGGGACTCGGGGCCCAGGGGCAGGAGTTTAGCGTGCGTGTCGAAGGGCTCCGCCGCTCCGGGCGCGCGCGACTCGCCTCCGCGGCGGGCACGGCGGGCAAGGTGACGGCTCCCATGAACGGCACCGTGGTAAAGGTGCTGCACGCGGCCGGCGACGCGGTCGGCAACGGAGACGTGATCCTGGTCCTGGAAGCGATGAAGATGGAAAACGAGGTGGCCTCGCCCCTCGACGGGCGCCTCAAGGCCGTCGCCGCGACCACCGGCGCCACCGTGAAGCCAGGCGACCTGCTGTTTGAGGTCGAGCGCGTCGACTGACGCGCAGTAAGGGAGCGCAGTAAGGGAGAAGAAAACCATGTTGGCAGTCGAAACCGTTTCGAAGTATGGCGAGCCGCAGCTCGACCCCCGCGTGAAAGCCCGGCGCCGTCGGCCGGACCGCCCGGACCCGGTGATCGTGGCCGCCGCCCGCACGCCCATTGGAAAATTCATGGGAGCCTTCCTGAACGTGCCGGCGCCGGAACTGGCCGCGCACGCCATCCGCGCCGCCGTGCATCGGGCCGGCATCGCGCCGGAGGAAGTCGACGAGGTGATCATGGGCAACGTGATCTCGGCCGGACTGGGACAAAATCCCACCCGCCAGGCGCTGCTCAAGGCCGGGCTGCCGCACCACGTGGGCGCCCTGACCATCAACAAGGTGTGCGCGTCCGGGCTGAAAGCGCTGGTGCTCGCATGCCAGGGAATTCTCACCGGCGACATCGACTGCGCGGTGGTGGGCGGCATGGAGAACATGAGCCGCACGCCCTACTTGATGACCGAGGCGCGCACCGGATATCGCCTGGGGCACGGCAAGCTCATCGACTCGATGGTGCACGACGGCCTGTGGTGCGCGCACCACGACTTCCACATGGGAGAGTCGGGGGAACTGGTGGCCGAGCGCTACGGGCTGTCCCGCGAAGCACAGGACCAGTATGCGCTGGAGTCCCACAAGAAGGCCGTCGCCGCGCAGCAGGCCGGAAAATTCGACAGGGAAATCGTGCCCGTGCCGGTGCCCGGCAAGAAGAAGGGCGAAACCATCTTGATTGACCGGGACGAAAGCCCGCGAGCGGACTCCTCGCTGGAGGCGCTCGGAAAATTGTCGCCGGCCTTTAAAAAGGGCGGCACGGTGACCGCTGGCAACGCGCCCGGCGTCAACGACGGCGCGGCGGCGCTGGTGGTGATGTCCGCCGAGCGGGCGGCCGAGCTGGGCTTAAAGCCGCTCGCGCGCATCCGCGACTGGTTCACGGCCGGGTTGGATCCGGCCTGGGTGATGCTCACCCCGATCCCGGCGGTGCGCGGGCTGCTCAAGCGCAACGAGGAATTGTCGCTCGACAAATTCGACGCCTTTGAAGTCAACGAGGCGTTCTCGGTGCAGAGCATGGCCGTGCTCCAGGAATTGGGGCTCGATCCCGGCAAGGTGAACGTGAACGGCGGCGCGGTCGCGCTGGGCCACCCCATCGGCGCCAGCGGCGCGCGCATCATGGTGAGCCTGCTGCATGCGCTGCAAGATCGCGGCGGCAAGCAGGGCATCGCCACGCTCTGCCTGGGCGGCGGGAACGGCGTGGCCGTGGCCGTGGAAATGCTCTGATATGGCCGAAGACCGCGACGCCGAGCGGCACGCCGCGCGCCAGGAAATCAATCGGAACATGGCCGCGGCTGCCCAGGTGTCTCAGATGCGCCAGGCGGTGCTGAAGGGGAAGACCTTCAAGTCCCGCTATGGCGAAAAAAACATGCACCCGCTGGTGCACCCGGGAGACGTGCTGGAGATCGGCGGCGCCACGCTGATGGAGATCAAGCCGAACGATCTGCTCTATTTCCAGCAGGACAACGGGTTCCAGGTGCGCCGCGTGGTGCGCCATTCCGTGACCGGCGGCGAGCTTTCGTTCATCGTCAAGGCGGAGGACGCGACCACCGAAACCACCCTGCCGGCCGCGCAGATTATCGGGCGCGTGGTGCGCATCGAGCGGCACGGAGAAATTATTGAATTGGTGCGCTTCGGGGGCGGCGACATCCAGAAGCAGCTGGGCCCGATGCTGGGCAAGGCCGCGAACTGGGTGCAGGATACCATCGACAAGATCAGTTTGTATTTCAGCAGAAGAAAGTAGAGTCGTCATGATTGACAGGGTAGCGGTAATTGGCGCCGGCACCATGGGCAACGGAATTGCGCAGACGTTTGCCCAGAATGGAATTCCCACGGTGTTGATCGACACCACGGCGGAGGCGCTGGAGCGCGGGATGAAGGCGATCCACAAGAGCCTCGGCTGGTTTGTGGAAAAAGGGAAAATGAGCGAAGAAGAGCGCGAGGCGGTTCTGGCGCGGATTTTGACCTCTCGGGAATTGAGCGCGGCGGCCGGCGCGCCGCTGGTGGTCGAGGCGGTGTTTGAAGATGCGGCGGTCAAAAAAGACGTTTTGCGCCGGCTCGACGACCTGCTGGGAGCGGATGCCATCCTGGCCAGCAATACCTCGTCGATTTCGATTACCGAGCTGGGCGCGGCGACCGGGCGGCCGTCGCGGGTAATCGGCATGCACTTCATGAACCCGGTGCCGCGCATGGAGCTGGTGGAGATCATCCGCGGCGCCGACACCTCGCCGGAGGTCGTGGAAACCATCGTTGCGCTGTGCAGGCGGCTGGGAAAAACGCCGGCCGAGTCGGAAGACTATCCGGGATTTATTGCCAACCGCATCTTGATGCCCATGCTCAACGAGGCCATGTTCGCGCTGATGGAAGGCGTCGGGACGCGCGACGCGATCGACGCCGTGATGAAGCTCGGCATGAATCATCCCATGGGCCCGCTGGCGCTGGCCGATTTCATCGGCCTCGACGTGTGTCTGGCCATCATGGAAGTGATGCACCGCGGGCTGGGCGATCCGCGCTTCCGTCCCTGTCCGCTGCTTCGCAAGATGGTGGCGGCCGGCCACCTTGGCAAGAAGTCCGGCAAGGGCTTTTATGATTACGCGCCAAAGCCGACCCCAGCACTGGTTTAGGAGTTCGTCGTGAAAATTCGAGCCACAGCCCCCAACCGCGTCGATCTGGCCGGGGGGACGCTGGACATCTATCCGCTTTACCTGTTCATGGACGGCGGCGTGACGGTCAACCTGGGCATCGACGTAAATAGCACGGTCGAAGTGGAGACGCGCGCGGACAAGCGCGTGGTGCTGCACTCGCGCGACTTCGGGCAGACCGTGGAAGCGGAGAGCGTGGACGCCCTGGTGCTGGGCGCGGAGCTGGATTTGCTGGCGCGGGCGGTGAAATTCTTCTCGCCGTCGGTGGGAGTGAACGTGACCACTGAAAACAGGGCGCCCAAGGGGTCCGGACTGGGCGCCTCGTCGGCGCTGCTGATGGCGCTGCTGGGGGCGCTGGCGCGAGTCACCGGCACGAATATGCCAGGCGACACGGTGATCGACTGGGGCGCGAATCTGGAAGCGCAGAGCATCGCGATTCCGACCGGAAAACAGGATTATTACGGCGCGGTGTACGGCGGGGCGAGCGCGATCCACTTTGGGGTGAAGGGCGCGCGCCACGAGCGAATTCCGCTCGAGGACGGGTTCCGTCGGGCGCTGGAAGAGCGGCTGGTGCTGTCGTTTACCGGAATCTCGCATTTTTCCGGGACGAACAACTGGAACATGATGAAGCGCTACATCGACGGCGCGGGCGACACGGTGCCGCGGCTGAACGCGATCAAGGAAACCGCGTACCGCATGCGGGAGGCGCTGCTGGCGCGAGATTTCGCGCGGCTGGCCACGGTAATTGAGGAGGAATGGACCAACCGCAAGGGGTTGGCGGAGGGCGTGACGACGCCGGAAATCGACGCCATGATGGAAGCGGCTTTGAAGGCGGGCGCGCAGGCGAGTAAAGTCTGCGGCGCCGGCGGCGGCGGCTGCATGCTCACGCTGGCCGGCGAGGGCAAACGCGCGGCCGTGGTGGCCGCGCTGGAGTCAACGGGCGCGCGGGTGCTGCCGTTCGCCATCGACACGAGCGGGCTGGTGATCGAGGCGCTGGAGACGACGGGGGTTTAAGTGGCGCGCGACACAAGTAGCTTCGCCTTTCGGGACGACGACTGACCCGGGCGTGTCGCTCGACATGATCAAACCGATTTGGGGCGATCTCAGGCGCGCCGGTGGGTTGCGGCCGCGCGTGCAAAATGCAACTGCCAAATAGCGCAGGTTGCGCGGGGCAACGTGCGTTTTTTGGCAGTTGCGGTTTCCTGAATGGGGCGAGGCTTACGCCAGCTCGTTGATGGCTCCGCCGATGCCGAACATCTGCATGACCGATGCGCGGACTTCGTCGCTGGCCTGGTTGGTGCCGGCGGCGACGGCCAGGGTGGTCATCTTGTTGGCCTGCTCGAGGTTGGCGGA